>NZ_RZSX01000187.1:0-8667 GCF_004023105.1 Mesorhizobium sp. M5C.F.Ca.IN.020.32.2.1
CGGCAGGCCGGGCCGGGCCGCGGCGCTGAAGCGCTTCGTCGACTACGTCAGATCGCATGACAGGGTCTGGTTGGCGCGGCGCATCGATATCGCCAGGCATTGGCAAGAGACCCATCCCTTCCGGCCGCCGGCGCTGCGCCCGGCGAAAATGGAGTTCGAGGCCTTCGTCCATGCATTCGGTGGCGTGTTCGAGCATTCGCCGTGGATCGCCGAGCGCGCCTTCGAACTGGAACTCGGCCCGGCGCATGATAGTGCCGGCGGCCTCCACAATGCGCTGTGCCGCGTCTTTCGCGGCGCCAGCGAGGCCGAGCGGCTCTCCGTGCTCAAGGCTCATCCCGACCTCGCCGGCAAACTGGCGCAGGCCAAGCGGCTGTCGGCGGAATCGACGAGGGAACAGGCTTCCGCCGGGCTCGACGCGCTGACCGACAAGGAGCGCGAGTTGTTCTCCAAACTCAATGCCGCCTACGTCACTTCCTTTGGTTTTCCCTTCATTATCGCGGTGAAAGGCAAGACTAAGGCGGAAATCCTGGCGGAGTTCGAGGCGCGCAGCGGCAACAGCCACGACGTTGAATTCGACACCGCCTGCAAACAGGTCGAGCGCATCGCACTGCTCCGCCTCAGGGACATGCTTTCACAATAGCCTTGGCTTCCGCGATAGGCTTTGGCTCCGCAATAGGCTTTGAACTCATGGACACGATCAAGATGGCCGACCGATTCTACTACGCGCCGCAGGGCGGCCACCCCGGCCAGAGTGAGCTGCTGACCGGCCGGGCTGTCTTCACCGAGGCCTATGCGGTCATTCCAAAGGGCGTGATGCAGGACATCGTCACCAGCGCCCTGCCATTCTGGGAAAAGACCCGCGTCTGGGTGCTGTCGCGCCCGCTGTCGGGGTTCGCCGAGACGTTTTCGCAATATATCGTCGAGGTCGCGCCCGGCGGCGGCAGCGACCGGCCTGAACCGGATGCCGGCGCCGAAGGCGCCTTGTTCGTGGTTGAGGGCGAGCTGACCGTTTTGCTGGCTGGCGAGAAACATGTCCTGCAGCCGGGTGGCTTTGCTTTCCTGCCGCCGGCCAGCGGATGGACCGTTCGCAACGAGGGCGGTGCTGCTGTCCGCTTCCACTGGATCCGCAAGGCTTACGAGGCCGTCGAGGGCATCGATGTCCCGCAAGCCTTCTTCGCCAAGGAACGAGACATCGCGCCCACGCCGATGCCGGGCACCGAAGGCAGATGGGCGACGACGCGCTTCGTCGATCCGGCCGACATGCGCCACGACATGCACGTCACCATCGTCACGCTTGAGCCGGGCGCGGTCATCCCGTTCGCCGAGACTCATGTGATGGAGCACGGGCTCTACGTGCTGGAAGGCAAGGCGGTCTACCGCCTCAACCAGGACTGGGTCGAGGTCGAGGCCGGCGACTATATGTGGCTGCGCGCCTTCTGCCCGCAGGCCTGCTATGCCGGCGGTCCCGGAAAATTCCGCTACCTGCTTTACAAGGACGTCAACCGGCATGCCAAGCTTGGTGGGGTGGGCTTCGAGGGTCGCGCGCCATGACCCGAATCGTCGCCCGGCCGCTGACCCGCGAGACCTTCGCCGAATTCGGCGACGTCATCGATATGGGCGGCGACAATCATTATCCGATCAATGGCGGCAAGGCCGAGCGCTATCACGACCTCGCCACCGCCGAAGCGTTGGGCCCGAATGCGCGCGTGCTGATCTCCATGGTGCGCGGCACGCCTTACGATTTTCCGCTGAAGCTCACCATGGTCGAGCGTCACCCGTTCGGCAGCCAGGCTTTCATCCCGCTGTCGCCACGGCCGTTCCTGGTCGTCGTCTGCCATGATGGCGACGACGACGGCCCTGGTGAGCCGCACGCCTTCATCACCGCGCCCGGGCAAGGCGTCAACTATCCGCGCAATCGGTGGCACGGCGTGCTGACGCCGATCGGCGAGGCCCAGGACTTTCTCGTCGTCGACCGCGGTGGCGACGGCTCCAATCTCGAAGAGTGCCATTTCTCGCACGCCTACGAGATCGATCTCCCCGACGGGACCGCCTGATGGCCGACGTCTCGCTGATCGATCGCCTGCTCGACGTGATCGAGCACGACATCATACCGAAGACCACCGAAGGCGTCGCCGACGGCAATAAGCTGTTCGGCGCGGCGATCCTGAGAAAGGATGATCGCTCGCTGGTGCTCGCCGAAACCAACAACGAGACGGAAAGTCCGCTCTGGCATGGCGAGGTGCATTGCCTAAAGCGGTTCTATGAAATGCCGAAGGCCGAGCGCGTCGATACCAAGGACGCGATCTTCCTCGCCACGCACGAACCCTGCTCGCTGTGCCTGTCGGCGATCACCTGGACCGGTTTCGATAATTTCTACTATCTGTTTTCGCACGAAGATTCGCGCGACAGCTTCGCCATCCCCCACGACCTGAAGATCTTGAAGGAGGTCTTCACCCTCGACCCCGGTGGCTACAATGCCGAGAACGCCTATTGGAAGAGCTTTTCGATCCGCAAACTGGTGCGGTCGTTGTCCGAGGCCGAGCGCCAGCGGCTGGAAGCGAGAATCGGCAAGATCGCCGAGCGCTACGACGAATTGTCCGGCGCCTATCAGGCGAGCAAGGCCGAAAACGACATTCCGTTGAATTGACGCGGATTGACCAGCCGAATTCGTTGGCTGGCCCACGACGCGGCAGGCTCGGGCTCCATCATGCGGCCAGCCAGGAGCGCCGCATGAAAACCGTCACAGAATTTCCCCGCAAGGTCGTCGAATTTCCTGACATGGGCATCGTCATGCCGGATGGCTGCCGGCTGTCGGCGCGGGTATGGATGCCGGCCGATGCTGCCGACGGTCCGGTGCCGGCGATCCTCGAGCACCTGCCCTACCGCAAGCGCGACGGCACGATCTTTCGCGATCAGCTGACGCATCCCTATTTCGCGGGCCACGGCTACGCATCGATCCGCGTCGACATGCGTGGCAATGGCGATTCCGAAGGGCTGATGGATGACGAATATTCCGAGCAGGAATTGCAGGACGCTTGCGACGTGATTGCCTGGGCGGCGGCCCAGCCCTGGTGCAACGGCAGTGTCGGCATGATGGGCATCTCCTGGGGCGGCTTCAACTGCCTGCAGACGGCTGCCAAGCAGCCGCCGGCGCTAAAGGCAGTCATCAGCCTGTGCTCGACCGTCGACCGCTATGCCGACGACATCCACTACAAGGGCGGCTGCCTGCTGATCGAGAATTTCGGCTGGGCCTCGACCATGCTGTCCTATTCCTCGCGGCCGCCGGATCCGCTGCTGGCCGGCGACGTCAGGTGGCGCGACCTGTGGCTGACCCGGCTGGAGAATCAGCCCTTCCTGGCGCCGCTGTGGCTGAAGCATCAGCACCGCGACGCCTATTGGAAGCGCGGCTCGATCTGCGAGGACTATTCGGCCATCCAAGCTGCGGTGCTGTCGATCGGCGGCTGGCATGACGGCTATCGAAATACCATTTCCCATCTCGCCGCCAATATCGAGGCGCCGGTCAAAGGGATCGTTGGTCCCTGGATCCACAAATACCCTCACTATGCCGCACCCGAACCGCGCATCGGCTTCCTGCAGGAGGCCTTGCGCTGGTGGGACCGCTGGCTGAAGGACATCGACACCGGCGTCGAGGGCGACCCGGCCTACCGCGCCTATGTCATGGACAGCGTCCGCCCCGCACGCTGGCATCCGGAGCGGCCGGGCCGCTGGGTCGCGGAACCGGTGTGGCCGTCGTCTGATATCAAGACGCAGGAAGTCGAGCTGATCGCAGAAGGCAGCAAGCCGATCATAGTGGCTTCACCGCAAAGCTGCGGCCTTGCCGGCGGCGAATATTTTCCCTTCACGTTCGGCCCGGAATTGCCCGGCGAGCAGCGCCCGGACGATGCAATATCGGTGTGTTTCGACCAGCCGGCGCTGACTGAGGCGATCGACATTGTCGGCGCACCGGAAGTGCTGGTCAGGGTTTCGTCCGACCGGCCTCAAGCGAACATCGCCATCCGGCTGTGCGATGTGCATCCCGACGGCGCATCGGAGCTGATCTCCTACGGCGTGCTCAACCTGACGCACCACAACTCGCACGAATTCCCGCAAGCGCTGGTGCCGGGCGAAACTGTCAGCGCCCGGGTGGTGCTCGACCAATGCGCCTATCGCGTGCCATCAGGCCATCGCCTGCGTATTGCCGTTTCGAACGCCTACTGGCCGATGATCTGGCCATCTCCGAAACCGGTCCGGCTCGACCTGTCGGCGGCGACGCTGAAATTGCCGCTGCGCCCGCTGGCGCAAGGCGATGAAGTCACGTTCCCCACGCCCGAGGCAGCATCGCCTTGGGCGACCGAAACGATCCGCGCTGCCAATTCCGAACGTCATGTCGATCGCGACGAGAAGACCGGAATTGTCACGCTTTCCATCGTCGACGATTTCGGCGAGGTGCGCGATCTGGAGCATGGCCTCGCCAATGGCAGCATCGCGCGAGAGACATGGGCGATCAATCCCGACGATCCGCTGTCAGCGTCGGGCAAGACGCATTGGACGCAGACGCTGTCGCGAAATGGATGGTCGGTGCGCACCGAAACCTTCGCCGAGATGCGGTCCGACGCGCAAAACTTCATGGTTAACGCCAGAATCGAAGCCTATGAAGGCGAGAAACTGGTTTTCGAGCGCAATTTCGAAGAGAAAATCCCGCGCGCTCTGCTTTGAGCGCTTATGCGGATTGATCCAATTGCGACGTACGATTTACGCCACGGCATGTCGCATTCGGTCTTGCTTACGGCGTTCCGTTGCGGTCATTATTCTCCTCACAAGAAACGATAAAAAACGACCACAAGGTCGAACCAACAGAGTGAGGAACTCAACATGTCGAACGAACTGGAATTTCTTAGCCGGCGCGTCGCATCCGGCAAACTGAGCCGTCGTGATTTTCTCGGCAGGGCGGCAGCACTCGGCGTCACCGCGACCTTTGCCAATTCGCTGCTTTCAAGTGCAGCGCGCGCCGCGGGTCCGGTCAAGGGCGGCACGCTGAAGGCCGGCCTGGTCGGCGGCGAATCCACCAACAGCCTTGATCCGGCCCTGTTCATGACGCAGGTGCCGTTCGCCTTTGGCAAGATGTGGGGCGAACTGATCGTCGAGCTGTCTCCGGAAGGCAGTCTCGAGAACCGCATTGCCGAGGAGATCGGCTCGTCGGACGACGCCAAGGTCTGGACGCTGAAGATCCGCGACGGCATCGAATTCCACAATGGCAAGACGGTGACCGCCGAGGACGTGGCGGCCACGCTCGAACGCCATTCGGACGAGAAATCGAAGTCGGGCGCGCTCGGCTACATGAAGGGCATCGAGAGCATCAAGGCCAGCGGCAAGGAAGTCGTGCTGACGCTGAAGGAAGCCAATGCCGACCTGCCCTATCTGCTCAGCGACTACCATTTGATCGTCCAGCCCAATGGCGGCAAGGACAAGGCCGATGCCGGCATCGGCGCCGGGCCTTACAAGATCACCACCAACGAGCCCGGCGTGCGCCATGGCGGCGAGCGCTTTGCCAATTACTGGCAGGGCGACAAGATGGGCCATGCCGATCAGATCGAGATCATCGTCATCAACGATGCCACCGCGCGCACCTCGGCCCTGCAGGGCGGCCAGGTCAACATGATCAACCGCGTCGAGCCGAAGATCGTCGACCTGATCAAGCGCCTGCCCGGCGTCACCATCCGCAACCATGCGGGGCCGGGTCACTACGTCTTCATCATGCATTGCAACACGGCGCCGTTCGACAACAACGACCTGCGCATGGCGCTAAAGCTGGCGATCGACCGCGAGGAGATGCTTGACAAGGTTCTCAGAGGCTATGGTTCGCTCGGCAACGACTTCCCGATCAATGCGTCCTATCCGCTGTTCACCGAAATCGAGCAGCGCAAGTATGATCCCGACAAGGCCAAGTTCCACTTCAAGAAGTCGGGGCACGACGGGGCGGTGCTGCTCAGGACCTCGGACGTCGCCTTCCCCGGCGCCGTCGACGCCTCCCAGCTTTTCCAGCAGAGCGCCGCCAAGGCCGGCATCCAGATCGAGCTCAAGCGTGAACCGGGCGACGGCTACTGGAACGAAGTCTGGAACAAGCAGCCCTTCTGCGCCTCCTACTGGGGCGGCCGCTCGACGCAGGACCAGATGTATTCGACCGCCTATCTGTCGACGGCCGACTGGAACGATACGCGTTTCCTGCGTCCGGATTTCGACAAGATGGTGCTGGCGGCCCGCGCCGAGCTCGACGAGAACAAGCGCAAGGCGATGTACCACGACATGGCTGTCCTTGTGCGCGACGAGGGCGGCCTGATCCTGCCGATGTTCAACCAGTTCATCGACGCGACGGGCGCCAAGGTCGCCGGCTGGGTCGACGATCCGCATCAGGAGCTGATGAACGGCTACGCACTGGCAAAGTGCTGGCTCGAAGCCTGAGCCTGGCCTTGCGGATATGTCCTCACCCATCGTGAAACTGGTGGCCCAGCGCATTGCGCTGGGCATCCTCTTGCTGTTGGCCGTATCGGTCCTGATCTTCGCCGGAACCCAGATCCTGCCCGGCGATGTCGCGCAAGCCATCCTTGGGCAGTCGGCGACACCGGAATCGCTCGCCAATCTGCGCGAGCAGCTCGGCCTCAACGATCCCGCCTTTATCCGCTATTTCCGCTGGCTCGCCGGCGTCGTGACCGGCGACCTCGGCACAGCGATGTCGAGCGGTCAGGATATTGCGACGTCGATCCAGGGGCGGCTATGGAACACGCTGTTCCTCGCCTTCTGGGCGGCGGTCGTGGCCGTGCCGCTGGCGATCATCCTCGGCCTGATTGCAGTGCGCTACCGCAATGGCTGGGTCGACAAGCTGATCTCCGGACTGGCGCTTGCCTCGACGTCGTTTCCCGAATTCTTTATCGGCTACGTGCTGGTTTATTTCTTTGCCGTGAAATACCAGATCTTCCCCGGCATCTCGACCGTCTATGACGGAATGCCTTTCGGCGAGCGCATGCAGGCGATCATGCTGCCGGCGGCGGCACTGACGCTGGTGGTGCTCGCCCACATGATGCGCATGACGCGCGCCGCGATCCTCAATGTCATGCAGTCGGCTTATGTGGAAACCGCCGAGCTCAAGGGGCTTTCGGCATTTTCCGTCATCCGCAGGCATGCCTTCCCCAATGCGATTGCCCCGATCATCAACGTCGTCATGCTCAACCTCGCCTATCTCATCGTCGGCGTCGTCGTGGTCGAAGTGATCTTCGTCTATCCGGGCATGGGGCAATACCTCGTCGACCATGTCACCAAGCGCGACGTGCCCGTGGTGCAGGCGGTCGGCCTGATCTTCGCCGCCGTCTACATCAGCCTGAACATCATTGCGGACATAGCGGCGATCGTTGCCAATCCGCGTCTCAGACATCCGAAATAGGGGAGCGGGCATGCTCGACATAAAACGCATCCCCATCCCTGCGCTGATCGGCCTGCTTCTGACGGCGCTGTTCGTGCTGGCAGCGATCTTCGCGCCCTGGATCGCGCCGTACGGCAATGGCGAGATCGTCGGCGACGTCTGGGGACCGATGTCGGCGACACATTGGCTGGGCACCGACAATCTCGGCCGCGACCTCCTTTCGCGTATGATCTACGGCGCCCGCATCACGCTGTTCATCGCGGTGCTGGCCACCGCGCTGTCCTTCTCGCTCGGCGCCATCCTCGGCTTCTCGGCGGCGGTTTTCGGCGGCTGGTTCGACACGCTTATGTCGCGTCTCGTCGATCTCCTGATGTCGATCCCGACGCTGATCATGGGCCTGGTCGTGCTCTCGGTGCTGCCAACCAATCTGGTGACGCTGATCCTGGTCATGGGTATCCTCGACTCGACCCGCGTCTACCGCCTGTCGCGAGCGGTCGCCGTCGACATAAACGTCATGGATTTCGTCGAGGCGGCCAAGCTGCGCGGCGAAGGCAGCATGTGGATCATCTTCCGCGAGATCCTGCCCAATGCGTTGTCGCCGCTGGTTTCGGAACTCGGCCTGCGCTTCATCTATGCGGTGCTGTTCCTGTCGACGCTGTCCTTCCTCGGCCTCGGCGTGCAACCGCCTAGCGCCGATTGGGGCGGCATGGTCAAGGAAAACAAGGACGGCATCGTTTTCGGCATAGCGGCGGCACTCATCCCTGCGGCGGCGATCGCGATGCTGGCGATTTCCGTCAACCTTGTCGCCGACTGGGTGCTCAACCGCACGACAAGCCTCAAGGGAGGGCGCGGGTAATGGCCGACCAGCGACCAAAGTCCATGCTGCTCGACATCCGCAATCTGCGCATCGAGGCCACGGTGTTCCCGCCGGGCGAGGCGCCCAAGAATATCGTGCTGGTCCACGACGTCTCGTTGACGCTCGAAAAGGGCAAGGTGCTCGGCCTGATCGGCGAGTCCGGCGCCGGCAAGTCGACCATCGGCTTGGCGTCGATGGGCTATGGCCGCGGCGGCGTGCGTATCACCGGCGGCGAGGTCATCCTCAACGGCCGCGACATCCTCAAGGGCGGCAAGGAGGGCTTTCGCAAGCTGCGCGGCCGCGAGGTCTGCTATGTCGCGCAATCGGCTGCCGCCGCCTTCAACCCGGCGCACAGACTGATGGACCAGGTGGTCGAGGCGACGCTGCTGCATGGCAC
>NZ_RZSX01000188.1:0-8666 GCF_004023105.1 Mesorhizobium sp. M5C.F.Ca.IN.020.32.2.1
GCGACGGCCGATGGCGGACGTGGCGGTCAATCGCCGCTGCGTCAGGCCAGTCGGCTTCGACCGCGACGATGGTGAAGCCGTGCTTCTCGATAAGCCTGCGGGTGATCGCCGCACGAGCCCGGTAGAAATCGACGTACCGTGGCTCGCTTCACCAAGCAGGACGACGCGCCGGTCGCCAAACCGGTCGAACAATTCGCCGAACGCCGGATCGTCGAAGCCCGGCAGCGGTTCGGCCGCCGCCGCGACACGCAGCGCTCTTTGGACGATGACCGGGAGTGTTGAGAGCGGACCGGTGATATGCCAAGGCGAATGCGACTGACGCTTTGCATAGCGGGTTCATCGCGTCTACCAGAAGTAGATTTCGAGCCAGGGCTAAGGGTTGGATGCGTTCGCGCGT
Source organism: Mesorhizobium sp. M5C.F.Ca.IN.020.32.2.1 (assembly GCF_004023105.1). Lineage (NCBI taxonomy): Bacteria > Pseudomonadati > Pseudomonadota > Alphaproteobacteria > Hyphomicrobiales > Phyllobacteriaceae > Mesorhizobium > Mesorhizobium sp. M5C.F.Ca.IN.020.32.2.1. The sequence goes on from NZ_RZSX01000188.1 coordinate 398, forward strand.
CGACCGACGTGATTGGGGTTGCTAGGAGCTTGTCGGACTCGGTGAAAAGTGCGCAACAATCGAGCGCGTTCCGCTGAGTCTTCGAATATTATTGCGAGTAACACATAGAAACTGCAACAGTTCTCAGTTTTGTTTCCTTCATCGATAAAGTGAGGGCGATGGCTAACCCGGTGTCACGTGTTTCATTCCTCTCTCCTATTACTGGGCGCTCTGGGCGATGCAAGTGCCATCAGACGTATACTCGCCTGATGGACAATCTCGTGGCTGGCTGTACGTCGGTACTTGGCGACGGACTGGTGCTGGTGGGGGTATGTACGCCGGCGCAGTTCTTCGTCGATGGGTGTTGATTTGTTGATTCATCAACGGGACAAAGGCGTCAACCGCGCTGTTGACGTCCGCGGTCGCGCATCCTGTGAGTGCGGCTGTCGATAAAGTTAGGGCGGTAACTAGCCCAGTCGCGGTGTGTCCCATTTTCCCCTCCTGGTTTAGTTCTAATCTCCCGTTCTCTTCGCGGTGAGCGTGCTTACGGCGAGTGCGCGGCGAACTCGTCGCGCCGTAGCTTATCGCGATGGTGGTGGCAAAGCTGCCGGCGGCGAAGATTAAAAAAATTGCCAGCGCCCCCCACAGTTGAGGACAATAAGCGGTTAATAATGATCCTGCATGACCCATTTGGGTAACAGCGAGAGGGGAATGCTGCCAAACCACGCCCCGCTTATGGTGACGGAACGGTTCAAGGTGCTGGAAGCACCTGACCAGCCGCAAACCTGCCCTGAGATCAGCGGCTGAGATTCGGGATCAGCAAATTCGCAGCTCTGAGCTCCTCGCCCATGCGGCTGCGCCAGCGCGTCATCGACGAGCGGTCGAACGGCAGGTCGTGGCGGAAGAACTCCTCGCCGCACAGATACTGGAAATACGGTTTCTCGCTCCAGCGTGCGCACAGCGCCTCGTCCGACAGGTTGAAGGTGTGCTTGAGGATGGCGAGCCCCGCCATCAGCCGGGTCGGCAGCGGCGGCATGCCGGGACCGTCCGAATAGACCGCACCGAAGCGCGCCCGGATGGTCCTCGGTAATGCGGCTCGATCGCCGCCCACGCCTCATCCGACAACCAGAACAGCGCCATGCGCCACCTCCCGTGATCCACACCATACGTGAATCAGGAAAGCTGCTCCGCCTCAAGCCTCTAAGCCTCTGATTGGGTTTGAGCCCCTAGTCTAGTTGACTGCGCAACGTTCCTCTGACCAACCTCTCGCCCGTTGCGCGGCGCTGCAGACCCTGCCCCCGCCGAGAAGTTGGTTGTTGTTCTGACGGATGTAATCATCAGCTTGTTTGTTGTACCGTGGCGCTGGGCGGTAAGTTTCGCGTGGCGGCGATGGTACGAAAGCGCCAGCCGCGCCGAGCCCTCCGACGAAGGCGTTCAAGAACGCGTCCACGTTGCCTGCCGTTTGTTGCTGCCTTTGTTGCCGTGAATACCTGGCGTCTGCTACAGATAAGTTGCGGATTCGGAGCCCGTTCTCGGTAAGGGAACCGTTTAGGGCGACTACTTGGCACAGGTCATAACCGGCTCTGTAGCAATCGTTCAGAGTGTTGGTGATCATGGAACGGGCGTTCTTCATTGTGTATTTGAGGCCTTTGTTGTGCCGCCAGAAACAATATGCCTCGCCGTCGCTATGCCGATACCCGCCTACGAACACTTTCGGGTACCGGATTCTGTCGTACTTGTTGGACATTGGCCCTCTGCAAGTGTCCCATACCACCGCGCCGATCGTCTTGGCTGCGACGGGTGTCGTGGCCGCGAGGGGGCTGATCATTAATGCGAGGATAGTAACTGCTAGTTTGCTGCGCATGGCCTGTTCCTCCTAGGTTTTCCCTCCTCCCTCTCTGCTCGCGGAGGAGGTCGGGTGAGTAAGTGACGCTACGAGACCAGGTCTAAAACCTTAGGCTCGGAGTGGACGCCTTGCATTCGATTGCCACCATCCGCCCCTCTTTTAGCCGAGAAGCAGGCACACGTTTCAAAACGGACCCGTCGAATTCCAACTCAGATTCCGAATGATGAGCTAATCCGTCACCAGATTTTGGCACAACAAAACACTTACCTTCTGGCCCGAAACCGCGCATGACCCAAACGGGTTATCGTGGTGGCCAGAACAAGGAAGTTTGGCCATCGCCCCAGCATTTCTCGACCAACATATGGCTTTATCATCAGCAAAGTTGGGCGAGTGCGAAGCTGTCGCACCTACGTCAAGCCCGCCGCTGGCGACGCCCATTTGTCTGGCGCTGGCAGCATGGAACCCGATGGGTTCCAGTGGGATTCTCACAGCAAAGCGAGACCTCAACTCTTACGGCAGAGATTGACCGACATCGTTCTCCAGGTTGACCTGGCATCGCCTCACGCATCCCTCATAGCTGCCGCCCTGATAGCCCGGGCATCGGCTGACGCAGTCGGCGCAATACGGCCAGTTCCAGCAGGACGGGGTGTCCTGCGTCACTTGAAGAGAGTATGAATCCGTTGAGGTCCTTGCAAATGAAGAAGAAGTGCACTGTGCGGCGCTGATCGAGCAGGGAGCGATGGGCTGTTCGGCGCATGCACCAGGAATTTCTGCAAACGAACGCGCCATATGCCCAAGGATGGCAGCGCTTGCTAAAATGAGGATCGTGCATCCTCTGGATAGTTTTCCCATTTTACTTCTCCCGGTAGGTAAACTGTTTTTATAGAAATCCGAAGTTTGTCGCATGCCCCAATTGGGTCAGACGAGCACTAGTCATACTGATTAGGTAGGCTCCCTCGGCCAGGGACGACTCGACTTTCCAGTTCGCTAATATAGGGTAGGATTTCTTCTCGGTAGCGGGATGGAGATGGGCGCAGCTTTCGACCTCGACGCAGTAGGCAATGCCATAGCCGAAGCAGCGGCCGATCCGGCACGCTGGGACTCAGCAATGGATGTAGCTGCCAAAGCAACGGGAAGCTTCGGAGCAATGCTCTTCGACATGAAGAGCCACCTGCCCGGCATACCGCGCAGTCGCGCAATGGGTCCGTCGATCGAGGCATATGTTGGGGATGGCTGGATTGATCGCGACGATCGGTACGACCTAGGTCCTCTCATGGTAAGGCGCGGGGTCGTCAGCGATCTTGACGCTCTGACACCTGAGGAGATTGCCAGGCGCCCATACTATCAAGAATTTCTAGCCCCTCACGGTTTGCGGTGGTTTGCAGGCGTGAAGGCTGCGGCGGGGGATGACCTGTGGTGCCTGTCCATCCAGCGGTCGATCCAACAAGGACCCTTTTCGCCATCCGAGATCCAGCTTCTCGCAGACTTCTCGAAACAGTTGGGTTCCGCGGTCGCGTTCGCGAGAATGCTGAGCTTCGCGCGTGCCGAAGGCGCGATGGGTGCATTCACCGCAAGCGGCACGCCTGCAGTGATGCTTGACCGGAACGCCGCCGTGATCCTGGTGAACGAGCCTGCAGAGAGACTGTTCGGTCGAGACCTTCGGGTGACAGGCCGCCATTTGGCTTGTGCCGACAGGAACGCCACGGATACCCTCAGGCGGGCATTGCACGGGCTGCTGCGGAATCCTAACCCGCCAGCAATGTCGAGTCCTATCCCGTTGCCTCGCCTCCAAGGCAGGCCACTGCTGGCTTACCCATTGCGTCTCCCGGGAATTACGTCGAATGCCTTCGCGTCCTGTCAGGTTGTCGTCGTCTTTATCGATCCGGACATCTATCCCCAACCGCCTGACGTTGCCCTGCGGACCTGCTTCGGGCTGACCCCCGCCGAGGCGAGACTGGCACGCCGGGTTTCATCGGGCGAGGAGTTGAAAACGGCCGCGGATCACTTGGGGATCTCCTACGAAACCGCTAGGAACCAGCTGAAGGTCACCTTCGCCAAAACCGACACCCATCGGCAGGCGGAATTGGTCGCGTTGCTCGCGAGAATGGCCAGCACCGCCCTACGCTGACGGCGCAGAACAACACTGGCGCGTTATCAAACGGTCTCTTACTTTAGAAGGCATGGCCAGAGCCTGTGCAGCCGCATGACGCAGCTGACGACTTTCGCGGCCTTGTCCGAGAGGCGGCTAAAGCGCGACGCGCTTTAGGTTTTTGTTTTTATGCATGTCGTTGTCGCAAACCCCGCTGCACACTTTTGCGCGACATGCATTAAAGCCCGAACGGATAAGTGTCGGGAACGCCCGCTCCCATATGCTCCGGCCCAAGCGGCGTCACCGCGACGGTTTCGTCAAACCAGACGAAGGCGTCAAACTGCTGGGAAAGAGAGGCAGCCGCGTAATGGCTGCGCAGTTCGGTTTCCGGCCGATAAATCACGCCGATGAAGCGCTCCAGCCGACGCTCCAGAAGCCGATCGCGAAGATCGTCGTCGCGCTTGATGTCGAGCAGGAAACGCGAGACGCCGCAATCATGGCAAAGCCGCTCGTAGCTATCGCTATGCGAGGGCCGCACCCGCTTGATTTCCATCTCGCTGTCCCAGTCGGAGGCCGCGGCCACTGTCCCGGAATGCGTACTGAGCCCGATCAAGGCCGCCTCGTCGCCGAAACGCTGGCGGCAGAGCTGGCCGAGATTCACTTCGTCCCTGACAATCCCCATTTCGGTATAGCGTGCATCTCCGATGTGGGAGTTATGCGCCCACACGACCGCCTTGGCGTTCGGCCCGCGGGCTTCCAGCAGATGCTCGAGTGTCTCGAACATATGGGTGTCGCGCAGGTTCCAGGACTGCGCGCCGCCATAGTACATGATCCGATAGTAGCGTTCCGCGGAAGCGATCAGCCGGGCATTCTGGGTGGCATCTAGAAAATCAACGCCGTCCTGCTGCGCATAGTCGAGCTGCTTGGCAAGCAGTTCGCGGCATTGTTCAAGCACGGCCTGCTCGCATTTCTCGTAACCCGATGTGAGCGCGACGCGGCCGTAGGTGGATGGTTCGTGTTGCCAAGGCGTCAGGCAGCCATAGCGCTCACGCGCGATCTTTGCTGCCTGCGGATCGACCCGATCGAGATATTGCAGAACCGCGCCGATCGATCCGCTCATATTGTAGATGTCGAGGCCATAGAAGCCCGCCAGCCGGGACGATATCCTGATCCGCTCATTGTGTTGTCGCATCCAGTCGACAAACGCGGCAACGTCGGTGTTGCGCCACATCCAGGTGGGAAACCGCTGGAACGGCGGATCGGCGTCAGCCCGCGACGGCCGATGGCGGACGTGGCGGTCAATCGCCGCTGCGTCAGGCCAGTCGGCTTCGACCGCGACGATGGTGAAGCCGTGCTTCTCGATAAGCCTGCGGGTGATCGCCGCACGAGCCCGGTAGAACTCCGACGTACCGTGGCTCGCTTCACCAAGCAGGACGACGCGCGGGTCGCCAAACCGGTCGAACAATTCGCCGAACGCCGGATCGTCGAAATCCGGTAGCGGTTCGGCCGCTGCCGCGATCATCTCTGGCAGGCTGCGCGTGCGTGCGGGTCCGGACCGACGATCCGCGGTACGGCTGCCGCTCTCGGGCCAGCCCTGCTCGCCGATGAGCGGGACAAACCGCACGCCGCCGAAATCCTCCTCGCTGTAAGTTGCAGCGCCAGTTCGGGTGACCTTGAGAAGGCGCTGATCATGTGGTTCGTCGCCGACCGGGATGACGAGCCTGCCGCCGACGTCGAGCTGTTCCTGAAGGGCAAGCGGCGCACCGGGTCCGCCGGCGGCGACCAGAATGGCGTCGAAGGGCGCTGCGTCGGGCCAGCCTTTGGTGCCATCGCCGGTGCGGACTTCGATATTGTCATAGCCAAGCTCTTCGAACCGCTGTCTCGCCGTTTCGGCCAACCCGGCGTGGCGTTCGATCGTGTAGACGCGTTCGACGATCCGGCTGATCACGGCAGCCGCGTACCCTGAGCCGGTGCCAACCTCCAGGACATGGTCGCCCGGTCCGATCTCTGCCATCTCGATCATCAAGGCGACGATGTAGGGCTGCGATATCGTCTGACCTTCGGCGATCGGCAGCGGCCCATCCTCGTAGGCGAATTCTTCAAAGCCGGGCGCGACGAAAGCCTCGCGTGGAACCTCACGCATCGCTTCCAGCACCTCGCGGTCATGGATGCCACGGCGGCTGAGCTGGACTTCGACCATTCGGTCGCGTGCATCGGGAAGATCGAGCATCTTTTGCTCCTCTTTCGAGCCCCAATCGTGCCTAACGGCTCCCCGGCGACAATCCCTCGATCGGCGTGCACTCTGCTCGGCAGCGCTTGATCTCATTTCGGCGGCTCGTCTCCTTAACCGTTGGCGAGCTTCCAGGTTCCTGCAAAAGAGCGATTGGCAGGCGCGGATGGCGGCTCCAGCCGAACTTATTTCCGTGAAAATCCTTTCTCCGAGGCGATCTCACTCCAGATATCGACGGGCGAACGCATCTGGAGACTTTTCCATGAATGACGAGGCTCAGAGAGCTGCGACCACAACAGGCCTTTATCAGGTCGATCTCATGGACCGTTATTGGCGGGCCGCGAACTATATTTCGGTTGGCCAGATCTATCTGATGGACAATCCGCTGCTGCGCGAGCCCCTGAAAGCCGAGCACGTCAAGCCGCGGCTGCTCGGCCATTGGGGCACGACACCTGGCCTCAACTTCATCTACGTCCACCTGAACCGCGTTCTCCGGGAACGCGGTCTCGACGTTCTGTTTATCTGCGGCCCAGGTCATGGCGGCCCGGCGATGGTGGCGAACACGTGGCTTGAGGGCACCTACAGCGAGATCTATCCTGAGATCGGCCAGGGCGAAGACGGCCTGAGGAAACTCTTCCGGCAATTCTCCTTCCCCGGTGGAGTGCCGAGCCACGCTGCTCCGGAAACGCCCGGCTCGATCCATGAAGGCGGAGAACTGGGATATGCGCTGGTCCATGCCTTCGGCGCGGCCTTCGACAATCCTGATCTGGTGGTCGCCTGCGTCGTCGGCGACGGTGAAGCGGAGACCGGTCCGCTCGCGGCGGCATGGCACTCCAACAAGTTCCTCAATCCGGCATCCGACGGCGCCGTGCTGCCGATCCTGCATCTCAACGGCTACAAGATCGCCAACCCGACGATCCTTGCCCGCATGGATGACTTGGAATTGCGGGGCCTGTTCGCCGGCTATGGCTACGAACCACTTTTCGTCGAAGGACACGAGCCGATTCCCATGCATCGGTTGATGGCCACGAAGCTGGACACCGCGCTGGACAGAATCCGCTCCATCCAGAAGCGCGCCCGAGCGTCGGGCTGGCAGGGAGAGCGTCCGCTGTGGCCGATGATCGTGCTGCGCAGCCCGAAGGGGTGGACCGGACCGAAGGAGGTCGACGGCAAGAAGGTCGAGGATTTCTGGCGCTCGCATCAAGTTCCGGTGTCGAACGCGCGCGGCAACGAGGCGCACCGCAAGATCCTCGAAGACTGGATGCGGAGCTACGAGCCGGAAAAGCTGTTCGACAACAGCGGGCATCTGCTTCCAGAGTTGGCGGCGCTTGCGCCAACCGGGTCAAAGCGCATGGGCGCAACCCCCTACGCCAATGGCGGATTGCTGAAGCGCGACCTCGTGCTTCCCGATTGGAAAAGCCTGGCGCTCGACGTGCCGCGTCCGGGAGGTGCCACAGCCGAGGCGACGCGGGTTCTCGGAAGCTATCTCCGCGACGTCATACGCCTGAATGCGGAGGCCAGAAATTTCCGGCTGATGGGGCCGGATGAGACGTCCTCCAACCGCCTTGACGACGTCTTCGAGGTTACGGACCGGGTCTGGACGCAGCGGATCGAGCCCTACGACGTCCAGCTCTCCCGTGACGGCCGTGTCATGGAAGTGCTCAGCGAGCATCTCTGCCAGGGTTGGCTGGAGGGCTATCTGCTGACCGGCCGGCATGGCCTGTTTTCCTGTTACGAGGCGTTCATCCACATCGTCGATTCGATGGTCAACCAGCATGCGAAATGGCTGAAGACATCCCGCGAGCTTGCCTGGCGCAAGCCGATCGCTTCACTCAATTACCTGCTGACGTCTCATGTCTGGCGGCAGGATCACAACGGCTTCAGTCACCAGGATCCGGGCTTTGCCGATTTTGTCGCCAACAAGAAGGCCGATACCGTCAGGCTTTATTTCCCGCCGGATGCCAACACGCTGCTCTGGATCACCGACCATTGCCTGAGAACCTACAACCGCATCAACGTCATCACCGCCGGCAAGCAGCCGGCGCCGCAATGGCTGTCTGTCGAAGACGCAGAAACCCACTGCAGGGCGGGGGCGGGGATCTGGGAATGGGCCGGAACGGTTGCC
>NZ_RZSX01000189.1:0-8607 GCF_004023105.1 Mesorhizobium sp. M5C.F.Ca.IN.020.32.2.1
ATCTACCTCCTTTGCTTTCCCTTCGACCTCGACCTGATGGTCGGCTTCGTCGGCGGCGATTTCGCCTGGGAGATGTCGGCGGCGGGCGAGGCGGCGGGCGTCGACTTCGTCGTCGACCGGCTGTGCGCCATATTCGGCGGGGACGTGCGAAAACATGTCGGGCGCGCCATGATGACCAATTGGGGCGGCGAGCGGTTCGTGCGCGGCGCCTATGCGGCGGCCCGCCCCGGCCGTTCGCAGGCGCGCGCCACGCTGATGCAGCCGGTGGCGGAAAAAATCTTCTTCGCCGGCGAGCATCTGGCCGGTCCGCTGATGCAGACCTGCGGCGGCGCCAGGCTGTCGGGCGAGGCGGTGGCGAGAACGGTCGCCGCCCAGCTTGCGGCAAAATAGCATTAGCAGGAACGCCGGCCGCCGACAGGCGTTTGGGCGATATGCCGCTCCGCACTATATCCGGACCTGATGATTTGAGACCTGATGATTTGAGATTGGGATGAAGCTCTTCGCTTGCCCGCATTGCGGCCACCGCCTCTATTTCGAGAACGCCCAGTGCCTGAACTGCGCCAGCCCCGTGCTGTACGATCCCGGGCATGCGCGCTTCGTGTTGTTAGGCGCCGGCGGCGTTTTCCAGTGCACCAATGCCGACGAGTGCGCCTGCAACTGGATGGCGGAACCCGGCCATGCCTTCTGCCGCGCCTGCGAGCTGAACCAGCTGATCCCGGACCTTTCGGTCGATGGCAACCGCCGTCGTTGGATCCGCGTCGAAGCGGCTAAGAAGCGGGCAATCTATTCGCTGCTCGCCGCCGGACTGCCGGTCGTGCCCAAGCTGAACGCCGGCGACGAGGCCGGCCTGGCCTTCGACTTCCTCGCCGATCCGATCGGCGGCCCAGGGGGCGCGCGCATCCTGACCGGCCATGACAACGGCCTGATCACACTGAATGTCGCCGAGGCGGACTCGGCCGAGCGCGAAAGACGGCGCGTCGAGATGGGCGAGAACTACCGTACGTTGCTCGGGCATTTCCGCCACGAGCTCGGCCACTATTACTGGGACCGCCTGATCCGCGACGACCCGCAACGGCTTGCCGCCTTCCGCGCATTGTTCGGCGACGAGCGCATCGATTACGAGCAGGCGCTGAAGACCTACCATGCCGAAGGTGCTGCGCCCGACTGGCAGCAGGACCACATTTCCGCCTATGCCACGTCTCATCCCTGGGAGGACTGGGCCGAGACATGGGCACACCACCTGCACATCACCGATACGCTGGAGATGGTGCATGCACTGAATTTCCCGCTCGGCCGACTGGAAACGGTAGAGGCCAACGAGCTGTCGCGCAGCGACACCGGCGGCGAACTGCAACCGGCGCCGTCGGAACCTGCCGCCGTTCCCGAACCGTTCGAAAAGATCCTGGCCCGCTGGCTGGTGCTGTCGGAAGCGTCCAACTCGATCAACCGCTGCATGGGCCTGCCGGACCTTTATCCCTTTATCATCTCGGAGGTGACCGCACGGAAGCTGGCCTTCGTCCATGAACTGCTGGCTGACGTGAAAGAAACCGGAACAAAACGTGAGCCGGCCGAGGCGTTTTAGCCGGAACGCATGAAGCCCTGTTTCGTTTTCGTTCGTGAGGGACCATCAAAACGGAGCGAAACCATGAACCGCATACTGTTTCCTGCTGTCGCCGGAGCGCTTGTCGCGATGTCGGGTACAGCCTTGGCCGATACCGCTGTCTCGGCTGTCGCCGATCTCAACATTCGAGCCGGCCCCGGCCCGCAATACCCGGTCATCGGCGTGCTCGCCGCCGGCCAGTCGGCAACGCTTGATGGCTGCATCCAAAACAGCAAGTGGTGCACCATAGCCGAGGCCAATGGCCAGGGCTGGATTTATTCCGACTATGTGACGGCCGATTTCGGCGGCAACGAGGTCGTCCTGACCCGGCGCCCGGCCGACGCAGACATTACCATCGTCGAAGCGCCCGCCGACGTCGACGATCCCGACGTCTATACCGGAGCGATCGTCGCTGGCGAGCCGATCGAGCCGATCAGGCGGCCTCCGGCCGAGGTCCGCACCTACATCGAGACCAACCGGGTCGACCCGGTCTATCTCGAGGGCGAGGTGGTTACCGGCGCGACCTTGCCCGATACCGTCGAGTTGCGCGAGATTCCGGACTACGACTACCGCTATGTCTATGTGAACGGTCAGCCGGCACTGGTCGATCCCGGCACCCGACGCATCATGTACGTCGAGCGCTGACATCAGCGAGCAATCAGGCGGCCGCCCGGCGCGAGCCGACGGCGGCCACCTCTGTCCGATATCGTTAACCTGAGCTTCGTGCTGGAGCGGCGTGCCCGCCGTTCCAGCCTTCTGTTCGAAGATTGGATTTCCCAAAACCGGTTCCACTTTTAGGGCCGATGCTCTAGATCATGCGACCCGATGCATCAGGCAAGGAACCCGCGTGATATCAGACCCTGTCGCGTTCGAGCGCTACCGGCGCTCCCCCAACGCCAAGACGACCCTGCCGCGGCTCCTGCTCGGAACGGCGATCGTCGTCCTGTTCTGGGTCGCGACAACCGTCGTCGTGCTGTTCGGCGGCGCCTATGTTTTTGTTATCTGGCAGGCATCGTCCGGCGCGCCGATGGAAGGAGGGGCGGTGCAGAATTTCATGGCCTCGCCCGCCGGGATCCTCGCCGCGCTCGCCTCCTTTGCCGGGATCTGGCTCGGCCTGTGGGCTGCCATGCGCTGGGTCCATCGCGAGCCGCTGATGGCGCTGATCGGCACCAGCCGCCGCGTTTCGCGCTCAGGATTTCTTAGGGGATTGGCCGCGGTGTTGATCACATCGCTGCTCTCCGAGATCCTGCTCTATCTCCTGCAGCCCGAGATTGCGCGCGGCGCGATCGGTCTGTCGTCTTGGCTGCTGTTCCTGATCCCGATTGGTGCGCTGACCTTGCTGCAGACCTCGTCCGAAGAGGTGCTGTTTCGCGGCTATCTTCTCAGGGGCCTGGCCAACCGGTTTCAAAACCCCTTCATCTGGGCGCTGCTGCCAGGACTTCTATTCACTTCGATGCATTGGAGCCCAAGCTCGACGGCCGCCGTCAATGCCTGTGTGCTGGCCTCGATCGCCGCTTTTGCGCTGCTCCTGACGCTTGTGGTCTATGCCACCGGCAATCTCGGCGCGGCCTTCGGCGCTCATCTCGGCAACAATCTCGCCGGTTTCCTGCTGATTTCGCATCAGCAGAGCTACAATTCCTTCGCCCTGTTCAACGCCAGGCCGCTCGAAGGCCCCGGCTGGACGACGCTTGATGCCGTCCTCATCGCGGCAATCGGCATCGGCTGCAGCCTGTTGACTGTTCTGCTGCTGCTGCATCAGCGCTCGCCGCTGAAGGTCGAGCCGGATATTTCGTACCCCGGCGGCCCAAGCTGACGCGCATCATGCCGGTGGTGCTGCCATAAACCGAACCGGCCCGGTTCAGCGTATTCGGCCCCGCGCCTTGACTCCGCGGCCGATTTCCTGTCTACACGCCGCGAATTCCGCGACGAGTATCCCTCCGAGCAAGCCGACCGGGACGCCGAAGCCTCTTTGAGGTGTCGTGCTGTAAATCGATCCTGGAGGCCAACATCCGGCAGCGCTGTTGCGCCCCCGGGTGCTTTTTGGCTTTGGGCTTTACTTGGATACTGGGCGCGAACGCATTACTTCTCGGGCATCATCCGGGTGCCAGGGAAAAGGAAAAAGAATGTTTGAATCGCTGCAAGAGCGCCTTGGTTCGATCCTGAACGGCCTCACCGGCCGCGGTGCCCTGTCCGAGGCCGATGTCTCCGCGGCGCTGCGCGAGGTGCGCCGTGCGCTGCTCGAGGCCGACGTTGCGCTGGAAGTGGTGCGTTCCTTCACCGGCAAGGTACGCGAGAAGGCCGTCGGCGCCGCTGTGCTGAAGTCGATCAAGCCCGGGCAGATGGTCGTCAAGATCGTCCATGACGAGCTGGTCGAGATGCTGGGCGCCGAGGGCGTCGCCATCGACCTCAATGCACCGGCTCCGGTCGTCATCATGATGGTCGGCCTGCAGGGTTCCGGCAAGACCACGACATCGGCCAAGATCGCCAACCGCCTCAACGAACGTCAGAACAAGAAGGTTCTGATGGCCTCGCTCGACACGCGGCGTCCCGCCGCGCAGGAGCAGCTCCGTCAGCTCGGCGAACAGGTCAAGGTCGCCACGCTGCCGATCGTCGAGGGCCAGACGCCGGTCGACATCGCCCGCCGCGCCGTGCAGGCGGCAAAGCTCGGCGGCCATGACGTCGTCATCCTCGACACCGCCGGCCGCACCCATATCGACGAGCCGCTGATGGTCGAGATGGCCGACATCAAGAAGGTGTCGTCGCCGCACGAAATTCTTTTGGTCGCCGATTCGCTGACCGGCCAGGACGCCGTCAATCTGGCGAAAAGCTTCGATGAGCGCGTCGGCATCACCGGGCTGGTGCTGACCCGCATGGACGGTGATGGCCGTGGTGGTGCAGCACTTTCCATGCGCGCCGTCACCGGCAAGCCGATCAAGCTGATCGGCACCGGCGAGAAAATGGACGGGCTGGAGGAATTCCATCCCAAGCGCATCGCCGACCGCATCCTCGGCATGGGCGACATCATCAGCCTCGTCGAAAAGGCTGCCGAAAACATCGACGCCGAGCAGGCGGCGGCGATGGCCAAGAAGATGCAGTCGGGCAAATTCGACCTGAACGATCTTGCCGGCCAGCTTCAGCAGATGTCGAAGATGGGCGGCATGGGCGGCATCATGGGGATGATGCCGGGCATGGGCAAGATGAAGGACCAGATGGCCGCCGCCGGTCTCGACGACAAGATGTTCGGCCGCCAGCTCGCCATCATATCATCGATGACCAAGGCCGAGCGCGCCAACCCCGATATTCTGAAACACTCGCGCAAGAAGCGCATCGCCGCCGGCTCCGGCACCGATGCGGCCGAGATCAACAAGCTCCTGAAGATGCACCGCGGCATGGCCGACATGATGAAGGCGATGGGTGGCAAGGGCAAAGGCGGTGGCCTGATGCGCGGCATGATGGGCGGGCTGGCGCAGAAGATGGGCCTCGGCGGCATGATGCCAGGGGGTATGGGAGGCATGGGTGGCCCGGGCGGCATGATGGGCGGCGGCATGCCGGATCTGCCCAAGATGGACCCCAAGCAGCTCGAAGCCTTGCAGAAGCAGGCACAGGCGGCCGGTCTCGGCATGAAGGGCCTGCCCGGTGGCCTTCCCAGTGGGGGTGGCGGCCTGCCTGGGCTGCCCGGCGGCATGAAGCTTCCTGGCTTGGGCGGTGGCGGGCTTCCCGGCCTTGGCAAGAAGAAGTGAGGGCGCCATGAACGAAGAAAAGGACATGGCCGACGCACGTGCGGCGCTGGTCGACTACCGCTCCTCGATCGACAACATCGACGCAGCGCTCATCTACATGCTGGCGGAGCGTTTCCGCTGCACCAAGGCGGTCGGCGAGCTGAAGGCGTCGCATGGCCTGCCGCCGGCCGATCCGGCACGCGAGCAGCAGCAGATCGCCCGCCTTCGCCAACTGGCGAAGGATGCCCATCTCGACCCGGATTTCGCGGAGAAATTCCTGAACTTCGTTGTCCGCGAAGTGATCCGACATCATGAGCAGATCGCCGCATCCAACGGCGTAGCGAAAACCGGCTGAGGACCAGCCGTAAACCCGAAAATCAGAGTTTTAGGAGAAGAGAAATGCCATTGAAAATCCGGCTGGCCCGTGCGGGCTCGAAGAAGCGCCCATATTACCACGTCGTCGTCGCCGACGCCCGTTCGCCGCGCGACGGCCGTTTCATCGAGTCGCTCGGCTCGTGGAACCCGCTGCTGCCCAAGGATGGCGAGCGCGTCAAGGTCGACGCCGACCGCGTCAAGCATTGGCTCTCGCACGGCGCCCAGCCGACCGACCGCGTGCTGCGCTTCCTCGACGAGGCCGGCATTGCCAAGCGTGAGGCCCGCTCCAATCCAAAGAAGGCCGAGCCCGGCAAGAAGGCGCAGGAACGCGCCGCACTTCTGAAGAAGGCGCAGGACGATGCAGCCGCCGCTGTTGCCGCCGCGGCAGCCGCGCCGGCCGAGGCGGAAGCCGCGACCGCCGAATAATTCGCTTTCTATCCCCTATGCACGGCGGGCGCTTTGTCCGCCGTTTTGCTGTTCCGTCCGACTTATGATCAATAGCCTTCAGGGCAGCGGGCGATGTAGACGCGCCCATCGCGACCGCGATAGCGGCACCGTCCGGGTTCGGTAGCACGACCGATCAGTGCGCCGGCGAGGGCGCCGACAGCACCACCGATCACCGCCCCTTCAACGTCGTCATCGGCCACTGCAGCGCCGACAGCAGCGCCACCCAAGCCACCGACCGCCGCGCCCTGTTCGGTTCGGGAACAGGCTGCGAGCGAGGTTGCCAGTATCATCAGGACTACCAGTTTCTTCATTGTCGTTCCTCTCAAACGGGTTTTTCCGTCCTCGCCGCCACATCTTCTAACTCGCAACCAGGCGATTTGATCCGAAGACAAAGGAGAAGGGCGGCGGCAGACCGCGCCCTCTCCGGCGACGCGACCGCCACCGAACGGCTTTTGAAGCCGCCACTATCGGCTGAACGGGATCAGCGCGCGCACCCTGGGATTGCGCAGGAAAAGGCCGCCCCACAAGATGAAACCGAGATAGACGCCGAACAGTGTGTGCGAAAACAGCGGGCTGCCGATACGTATATGCGTCGCGATGGCGCCACCGAGGTAGGCGGTGAGCAGGATGGCGCCGAGCACCGAGGTGCGCGGCACCGCATAGAGCGCGGTCGAGACCAGTCCGATGATGCCGAGCATGCGCGAGGCATTGGGATCGGCCGGCCAGCCGAGCTGCACCATGGTCTGGGTAACGATATCGAGCGGCGGCAGCTTGATGACGCCGTCGAAGATCAT
Organism: Mesorhizobium sp. M5C.F.Ca.IN.020.32.2.1; assembly: GCF_004023105.1. Taxonomy (NCBI): domain Bacteria; kingdom Pseudomonadati; phylum Pseudomonadota; class Alphaproteobacteria; order Hyphomicrobiales; family Phyllobacteriaceae; genus Mesorhizobium; species Mesorhizobium sp. M5C.F.Ca.IN.020.32.2.1. The sequence goes on from NZ_RZSX01000189.1 coordinate 6,936, forward strand.
GAACAGCACGATGAGGGCGCTGAGCCCTCGCCCGGTCCACAGCGCGCCCGGCGTGACGGATGCTGTTTGAGACATGGTCATTGGTCCTCCGGTTGTTTCGAGCCCTCTTGGGGAGGCTCGAACCAAGGACGCGGCGTGAGGCGGCGATCCGACACGCCTACGGCCTTTTGAGCGCACGGCGCTGCCAGGAGCTTGGGAACAAACCCTAGGAGAAATAGTATTTTTCGGCGGGGATCATTTTTGGCGGCGCCTCGCCGAGCGCCTCGAACACCGAGATTTCACAAACGCGGCACAGGCCGTCGAGGGCGAGGTCGTTGGCCTCGGTGCCGAACGGGTCCTCGAGTTCCTCCGAGAGCGCGTCGAGGCCGAAGAAGGTGTAGGCGATCAGCGCCGTGAACAGCGGCGTCGCCCAGCCGGCAGTCGAGGCGAGCCCAAACGGCAGCAGCAGGCAGAAGATATAGGCGGTGCGCTGCAGGAGCAGCGTGTAGGCAAACGGAAGCGGTGTTCCCATGATGCGCTCGCAACCGGCCTGCGCTGCGGCGATTTGCGACAGGCGCTCGTCGAGGATGCGGTACCCCATGACGTCGATCGAGCCGGCCCTGTACAGCGCGGCGGCTCGCTCGCCCATCCGCCGCACCATGGCGTCGGGCGGGTTGGCCAGCTTGGCGGCACTTTCGGCCTCTTCGCCGATGAACGCTCGTGCGTCCGATGTTGCGTCCACCCGCCGAAGCAGGCCGCGCAAGAAGTGGCAGAAGGCGATCGCCTCCATCAACATCCCGCGCAGTTCGATGCGATCTTCGATCAGCCCGGTGCTGGCGCGCGCCAGATTGCGAATGTCGAAGACAAGCTGGCCCCACAGCTTGCGCGCTTCCCACCAGCGGTCATAGGCGGCATTGTTGCGGAAACCGAGATAGATCGACAGCGCCACACCGAGTAAGGCAAACGGCGCGGGGCCGGCATCGCCGAAGTCGAGCTTCAACGCCCCGACCGCCAGCACCACCAGCGCGCCATAGACACCGAAGCCGAAGATCTGCGGCAGGATGCGCGGCACCACCGAGCCGCGCATGATGAAGAACAGATGCAAGAATCCCGGGCGCGGGCGAACGATCATCGAAACCCCTTTCACGGACCGGCAATGATCCTGATCGGTTCCATTGTGCGATGCAATACGCGCATAAGCCCAGCCGTCAGCGACATGGCGGCGTCGCCTTGCCGGCTGGGGCCGAGCACGTTATCGAAAATCCGCAAGGCATTCGGGAGCAATCGATGGCCGGCGAGACCGATCTGAAGAAACTGCTGGCAACGATGACGCCGGAATTGCGTCCCGGCATCCATGTCTTCGCCACACTGCCGCCCGATGCGCCCGTGCCGGACAGCCTCGAGACGGTGATGCTGTTTCGCGAGCGCGAGGGCACGACGGTGATCGCGCTAGAGGAGGAAGCCAAGGCCGCTGGCCTGGCGACCGTCTTCCGCTGCGGGATGGTGACGCTGAACATCCATTCGTCGCTGGAGGCGGTCGGCTTCCTTGCCGCCATCACCGCGCGTCTGGCCGCCGCCGGCATGGGGGTCAATCCGGTCTCGGCCTTCTACCACGACCATTTGTTCGTGCCCGCCGACCGGGCGGAGGAGGCGATGGAGATACTAACGAGGCTGGCGGAGGAGAACCGTGATT
>NZ_RZSX01000018.1:0-18297 GCF_004023105.1 Mesorhizobium sp. M5C.F.Ca.IN.020.32.2.1
ATGGATCACCAGTGCATCGCCGCCGGGAATGGTCTGCCGGCCTTTGCCCTGCAGCCGCTTGCCCGAGCGGAGGCCGACATAACCTGGCGCACCTGGCGCCCCCCCGGCCCGGCCCCGCGGCGCATGGTCGATGCGGTCGAGAGCCGCATAGAGGTCGAAGTCAGCGTTCTCGCGGTTGACGATTTCGATCCGCTGTCCCAGGCCGCCGCGCTGGGCGCCCGCGCCGCCGCTGTCTGGGCGCAGTTCCTTGCAGCGAAAAAGCAGCGGGGAAATGGTTTCGATGATCTCGACGGGAACGCCGGATACGCCGCTCGGAAAGGCCGTCGCCGACAGGCCGTCGAGCGCACGCCTCGCCCCGGCGCCGCCGGTCTGCACCGCAAGGACCGAGAAGCGGCTTGACCCGACCGTTGCCCCGTTGGTGCTGCTCCCAAGACTTTCGAGGATCAGGTTCCACAGGCACGACGTTCCTTCGGCAGGCGGCGTCACCCCCGGAATCTGTGCCAGGCACCCAAAGACCACGTCCGGCAGCATCTGGCCGATGATGTGGCGTGACGACACCGGCGCCGGCCGCTGCGCGTTGAGGATCGAATCGGCCGGTGCTATTACCTTGATAGCCCCCAGCGACCCTGCATTGTTCGGGATATCGGAGCCTATGAGGACACGGACGCCATAGGTCGCGTAAGCCTGAGCATAGGTGAGCGGCACGTTGATGCCCTTTGCGGAGGGGGCCGAACTGCCGGCGAAATCGACGGTGATGGTTCGGTCGGCGACGGTAAGCGTGGCCACCAGATCGATAGGCGTGCCGTAGCCGTCCACGCGCATCGACGCCCGGTAGCTGCCGTTGGGCAAGTCGGCGATGCTGGCCTCGACCGCCTTGCGGGATTGCTCGACGATGTGGTCGGCCAGCCCGTCGAGCGTTACCAGCGAGAATTCCCGCATCATCTCGATGAGGCGGTCGACGCCGATGTCGTTGCAGGCGGCCAGCGACAGCACGTCGCCTTCCGCTTCTGTAGGATAGCGGGAATTTCCGCGCAGGATGTCGATAAGGGTCTGGTTCCTTTCGCCACGATCGATAAGGCGCAGGAAGGGAATGTAGAGGCCTTCTTCGATCACGTCGCGGCCGTCGGGACCGAAGCCGATGCCGCCTATGTCGACCAAATGGCTGGTGCAGGCGAACAGCGCGACCAGGCGGCCGTCTAGAAAGGCGGGCGTGACCACCACCATGTCATTGAGGTGGCCGGTGCCTATCCACGGATCGTTGGTGATGTAGACGTCGCCCTCGCACATGGTGTTGGCGGGAAACGCCTCGAGGAAGTATTTCACCGATGCCGCCATCGAATTGACGTGGCCAGGCGTTCCGGTCACAGCCTGGGCGATCATGCGTCCCGATATGTCGAAGACGCCGGCCGACAGGTCGCCGGATTCCCTGACGATTGGGCTAAAAGCAGTGCGCACCAGTGTCTGCGCCTGTTCTTCGACCACCGAGATCAGGCGGTTCCACATGATCTGCATCTGGATTTCGGCCACCGGCGATTGATTATCCATGTCACTGACCTCAATGCTTGGCTTCTAGGATGATGCTGCCGCTGGAATCGATTGACGCCACGAACGACGACGTCACCACCGTCGACGTCTCATCCTCGGCTATGACCGCCGGACCTTCGATAGACTGACTGACACCGATCGCATCGCGCCAGTAGAGCGGGCTGTCGAAGAACCGCCCGAGCCGACCGTCGAACAGCCGGCTTTGCCGCAGCGGCGAGGCTTCGCCGTCGGCGCCGGCGAAGGGAATGGTCTCGGCCGACCTGTCTTCGATCGCAATAACCGTCACGGCCCAGCTGAGCGCCTCGATATCCGCTTGACTGATGGTGCGGCGATAGAGGGCCTGATAAGCCTGCGTGAACGCCTCGGTAATGCTGTCTTGGTCGGACGCCGTCAGAGGCCGGTCCGGCAGAGGCACGTCGACTTCATGGCCCTGCCCCGAATATCTGAGGAAGACGGAGCGCCGTATCTCGAGCGGCGCGTCGGGTTTTGCCGCACACACCACGGAGGCAGCCTCCGCGATCATTTCATCGAACTGCCGGTTGGCGGCATCGACGTCGAGCTTCTTTATCTTGACGAACAGGCTGCGCACCACTTCGTAGCTCAGTGGTGCGCGCAGGAACCCGACCGCTGACCCGACGCCGGCGCTGCGTGGCACGATGACGCGCTTGATTCCTAGCTTTTCCGCCAGGCGCGCGGCGTGAAGCGGGGCGGCGCCGCCAAAGGCGACCATGGTGCGGGCGCGTACATCCTTGCCACGCTCTATCGCGTGCACGCGCGAGGCGTTCGCCATGTTTTCCTCGACCACCTCACAGATGCCGAATGCGCCCATCTCGATTTCACTGCCGCTGACAGCCGACACATGCGAGGCGATGGCATTGCGGGAGGCATCAGCGTGCAGTTTGATCGAGCCGCCGGCGAAGTGCAGAGGGTCGATCTTGCCCAGCACCAAGTCGGCGTCGGTCACCGTTGCATTTGCCCCACCCCGCCCATAGCAGGCCGGTCCCGGCTCGGAGGTTGCACTGTCCGGACCGACCTGAATGCGGCCAAGCGTATCAACGCGGGCGATGGAACCGCCGCCAGCGCCGATCTCGACCATTTCGATCACCGGAATGCGGATCGGCATGCCGCTCCCTTTCATGAACCGCTTGGACCGCGCGACCTCGAACGAACGCGACTTCAACGGCTCGCTGTTGTCGATTATGCAGATCTTCGCGGTCGTGCCACCCATATCGAACGAAAGCAGGCTGCTCTCACCCGACGTGGTACCGACATGCGACGCCAGAATGGCGCCCCCTGCAGGGCCTGATTCGACCAGTCGTATCGGCAATTCGCAGGCGTTCTGAAGCGTGGTCAGGCCGCCGCCGGAGGTCATCAGAACCATCGACGCAGAAAGACCTATCCGGTCTAGCTCCGCGCGTAATCTTTGCAGGTAGCCTGCGATGAGTGGCTGGACATATGCATTCGCGCACGTCGTCATCAGCCGTTCGTACTCGCGCACCTCCGGGCAAATCCTGCTCGACAGTGAAACGTATGCATCTGGCATCAATTCCCGCAGTCGCTTGCCGACCAATTCTTCATGGCTGGGATTGACGTAGCTGTGCAGGAATCCGACCGCGATGCTAGTCACGTTCGCGGCGCGAAAGGCTTGGACGTGGCCCTCAAGGCCCCGGAGATCGAGGGGCATAACGACCGATCCATCGACGGCAACGCGCTCTGGCACCGTAACCCGCAGGCTGCGCGGGACGAGCGGCTGCGGCTTCACAAGGTTGATATCATATTGATCGAATCGGCTTTCACGACCGATCTCGATGACGTCGCGAAAACCTTCGGTGGTCACAAGAGCGGTGGTTGCGCCCTTGCGCTCGATGAGAGCGTTCGTGGCCAGCGTCGTGCCATGCACGAACACCTCGACATCGGCCGGCGACAAGCCGGCGTTCTTCAACACTTCGAGGATCCCGTGGATGACGCCCTTTTCCGGCTCGCTCGGTGTTGTCAACACTTTCGCAGTGACACGGCGCGGTCCGCATTCGAGCGCGACATCTGTGAAGGTCCCGCCGATGTCGGCCGCCAACCTGCCCGCTTTAAGGTGCCTCATTGCTTCTCCAGCGACCCTTACCGGGCCAGAACGAGTTCGGATTAGATCGATCTAACTGCGGGTCACTATGTCGTCAAGAAGGAAGATGAAGTGTGCCGGCTTTTCTTATATGAGTCCTGCTAAGCCCCCCGCGGTAGAAGACACAGAGTCACTGGATCGCGTCGACTCGTTTGATGGAGTTCAATAGATGGAGCGGCGATCAACCCGCCGGATAAAACTTGATGACGTCGCCAAGCACGCTGGTGTATCGCGCGCGACCGCCTCGCTCGTCGTGCGCAACAGCAATTTGATTACGCCGGAAACACACGAGCGCGTGCGCGCCTCGATGAAGGCGTTGGGCTACATCTATAACCAGTCGGCCGGAAGCCTCCGCTCCCAGAAGACGAAGACCCTGGGAATGGTTATCGCGGATATATCCAATCCCTTCTATGCGCAGCTCGCTTCCGGCATCGAATGGGCCTGTTATCAGCAGGACTTTATGACGATCTTTGCTGACTCTGCCGAAGACGGGGAGCGCCAACGAATGATCATCGAACGGTTGATCCAGCACAACGTCGCTGGGGTATTTCTTAGTGCGTCCGGCGACCGTTCTGCGGACGACCTGGTTGCACTTGGCACGGCAGGGATACCTGCCGTCCAGATTATGCGCCACGTTGAAAGACAAAACGTCCCCTACGTCGGACCGGACAACATCGCAGGAATTCAGCTAGGCATCGATCACGTCATGTCGTTGGGGAAGAGGAATATAGCCTTCATCGGGGGGCCGCCCGGCAAATCATCGAGCGAGGAACGTCTTCACGGCTTTAAAAAAGGTATGTCGAAGCACAAGCTGAAGGTTCGAAAAGGTTTCATTCAATCGTCTGCCATTTCAAGGCACGAGGCCATGAATGTAACCTTGGCTTTGCTGAACCTACCAGAGCGGCCGGATGCGATCATCTGCTACAATGATCTGATGGCCTTTGGTGCCATGCTTGCAATGCAGCGTCTTGGCATGACGCCAGGAAAGCACGTTGCGCTCGTTGGGTTCGACGATATACCGGAGTCGTCGCTCTGGACGCCGAGCCTGACCACCGTCTCGATTGATGCGCGAAATATCGGCCGTCTTGCCGCTCGAGTCCTGCTGGACAAGATTGCCAATCCACATCGTGTACCGCGGGACATCATCGTGGACCCGCAGCTGATCGTCCGGGAGTCCTGTGGCGAGCGGATGACCGAATCTTAGGGCCGCCATCGTTCGAGCGGCTTCATTAAGGGCAGCGCCCTACCGAGCCCGCCTGCGATTGCTGCTAGAACGTGAACCCCAGCCACTGTTGTGAACCGGTGCCGCGGCGTGTCCGCCGTTGTTTTCAGGCGCCTCGAGAAGTTCTTCGCTCAAGACCGCAGGAGAACTCGTCGCGTAAGGATTAGCTGAGGCAGAAGTGTCGGAGGAGAGTTTAATGGCCAGACCCTTCAAGGATGCCCGCTACCCCGGCGTCCCTTCGCGCATCAAGAACGGCAAGATCGTTTATCGCTATCGGGCAAAGGGCATGCCCATCTGTGGGCCGAACGCTACGACCGCGACCTGACCGACCTGTTCGCTGCAGGACGAGATCACCGTCAGCGTGGTCGCGGCAATAGAGCCTAATTTGCGCCGGGCCGAGATCGAACGCGTCCGGCGCCGGCGCCCCGACAGTCTCGATGCTTATGATCTTCTGCTTCGTGCGCTGTCCGATGTCTACACCTTCATGCCGCAAGGGGCGTCCAAGGGTCTGCCCCTGCTCGACCAGGCTTTAGCTATCGAGCCGACCTATGCCCTTGCCCACGGCTTTGCTGCCTGGGCGCATCAGACGCTGTTCATACGCGGCGGCATGCAAGCGGAGCACCGCGAGAAGGCGGCCCGCCATGCCCATGCGGCGATCGAGTACGGTTCGGGCGACGCGATGGCTCTCGCTCTGGCCGGGGTTCACCATCGGCCTGGTGGAGCATGACCGCAGGCTGGCCGACGAGGCGTTCGCGGCAGCCCTGGCGCTCAGCGCATCCTCGCCTTCGTCTGTGTCTTCGGCTGCGTGCCGGTGGCCTATGGCGGCGACGCGGCGCGGGCGATCGACTGGGGCGAGCAGGCGATGCGGCTAAGTCCCCTCGACACGATGAGCTGCGTGCCGCAAGGCATCATCGGCTTCGGCAATTTCCTGTCCGGTCGACACGAGCAAGGCGTCATAGCAGGCCGGCGGGCGGTGGAACTGAACCCCGGCTTCAGCATCCTGCACGGATAGCTGGCGGCACCGCTAGCCAGGCTCGGCAGCTCGACGAGGCAAAAGCCTCGGCTGGGCGGCTGCTCTCGCTCGACCCGCACTTCACCATCGGGCGCTGGTCCGCTGCCGTAGGAATTGCGTCGAACATCCTCGATGACGTCACCGACGCCATGCGTATGGCAGGTTTGCCGGCATAGGCATTGGGGTCGCGGTAGCGTCACTTCTCTAATTGCAGAGTGCATCCTTCACGATTGTCACGCCACAGCAGCACGCTTCCGATAAGGTGCTCGACCGGTTCGACCTCACCTCGTTCGCGCCATACATGCGCCGCTTATCGACGATCATTTTCCAAACTGCAGGAGAGACGAGCGGACGTGCGGTTGTCATTTCCCAGTGCTATGCGGGTGGTGCAATAGCGTTTTCGGAGTGTAGTAAATGTCCAAGTGCCAATTACATCGAAGCCTATATCGCCGCCTATAACCGCAGCATGAGAAGTAGGTCGGACCTCTATGCGAGAGCGGCCCTGTTCCTCCCGACAGAACCGCCGCAGGTCGGGGTGCGCAATGGCTCGTCAGATCCGCTTTAGCTCGAGCGCATGGCGATGCCTACGCAGCGGATAACGCGAGATGTGCGTTCGCGCTCCCCGGTTAGCCGCTTCTTTGTCAAGGTTGATGATGTTCGATGTTTGTTCTATAGCAAGCTGTCGGTTGTGGTGGTCAGTTCAAAAAATTGATTTGTGCGGCACACCCGCTGCCTAGATGTTACGGACTTCGCATAAAGGGCCGATTACGAGGGGTAACCATGGTTCACACTGCACGCCTCCGCCACGATTCTCTGGCCGCCCCCTCCAGCAGAAACGTCCCTGCAAAATGGCTCGCCGCCGCGGCCTTCGCGGCGATCGGCTTGCTCGCGGCCCCGGCCGCACAGGCGCAGGAAGCGCCTCCCGCGCCCGTCGTCACGGTAGCCAAGCCGCTGGTGCGCGATATCGTCGAGGACGATGAGTTCGTCGGCCGTTTCGAAGCCGTCGACCAGGTTTCGCTGCGCTCCCGCGTCGGCGGCTATCTCGACCGGGTCCATTTCCAGGACGGTACGCTGGTCAAGCAGGGCGACCTCCTGTTCACCATCGACCAGCGGCCGTTCAAGGCGGCGCTGAACCAGGCGCAGGCGCAGGTCGACTCGGCCAAGACCCTGGTCGAATTCAGCAAGATGCAGTTCGAGCGCGCCGAGACCCTGTCGCGCGAAGGCAACATACCGGTTTCGACACTGGACGACCGCCGCCGCGAATATCTCGCCGCCCAAGCGCAACTGGACGGCGCGGAGGCGGCACTTGAAAACGCAAGTCTCGATCTCGAATTCACCGAGATTAAGGCGCCGTTTTCCGGCCGGGTCGACCGCCGGCTCATCTCGCCGGGCAATCTGGTGCAGGCCGACCAGACAGTGCTGACCACCATCGTCTCGATCGACCCGATCGACTTCTATTTCGACATCGATGAGCGGACCTACTTCGCTTATGCGCGCGACGCCCGCGAGCGCGGCGGCGTCATGCAGGAGGGCGCCGGCGGCGTCGATGTTGTCGTCCGTGTCGCCGACCGTGATGAAGCGACGTTCAAGGGCAAGCTCGACTTCGCCGAGAACCGTCTGGACGAAGCTACCGGCACGATGCGGGCCAGGGCGCGCTTCGACAACAAGGACGGCGTGCTGCAGCCGGGCATGTTCGGCCGCATCAACGTGCCCGGCTCGCTGCCGCATCCGGGCGTGCTTCTGCCTGACGAGGCGATCGGCGCCGACCAGAACCGCCGCATCGTCTTCGTTGTCGACGAGGCAGGCCTGATCTCGGCCAAGCCGGTCCGCACCGGCCCGCGCATCGACGGCTATCGCGTTATCCGCGAGGGCCTCACCGGCGAAGAGACCGTGGTAATCAACGGGCTGGTGCGAGTGCGGCCGGGCGTCACCGTCAAGTCCGAGATGACCACGTTGCCGCCCAAGGTTGAAGCCGAAGGGCAGACGCAATGAACTTCGCCCATTTCTTCGTCAACCGCCCGATCTTCGCGGTGGTGCTGTCGATCGTGCTCGTGCTCGTCGGCGGCATCGCCTATACGCAGCTTCCGGTCGCCCAATATCCCGAAATCGCGCCACCGACCATCGTGGTGCGCGCCTCCTATCCGGGCGCCGACGCCGAGACGGTCGCCGCGACCGTGGCGACGCCGATCGAACAGGAAATCAACGGCGTCGAGCACATGCTCTACATGTCGTCCTATTCCTCCGGCGAAGGCTCGATGTCGCTCACCATCACCTTCCGCCCCGGCACCGATCTCGACGCGGCGCAGGTGCTGGTCCAGAACCGCGTCTCGATCGCCGAAGCGCGCCTGCCGGAAGAGGTGCGCCGGCTCGGCATCACCACGGCGAAAAGTTCGCCCGACCTGATGATGGTCATCCATATGCTGTCGCCCGACGACACATATGATCAGCTCTACGTCTCGAATTATGCGCGTTCGCGCGTGCGCGACGTCCTCCTGAGGCTGGACGGCGTCGGCGACGTGCAGATCTTCGGCGAGCGCGAATATTCGCTGCGCGTCTGGCTCGACCCGGAAAAGCTGTCCGCCTACGGCATGACCGCAGGCGACGTAGTCCAGGCGCTGCGCGACCAGAACGTCCAGGTGTCGGGCGGCTCGATCGGCGCGCCGCCGATTGGCGACGGCTCGGCCTTCCAGTATACGGTCACCACGCAAGGGCGCTTCGAAGACGCGCGCGAGTTCCGCTACGTTATAGTCAAGTCGACCAAGGACGGCCGCTTGATCTCCCTGCAGGACGTGGCGCGCATAGAGCTCGGCGCCAGGGACTACGTCACCAATTCCTATCTCAACAACAAGGCGGCGGTGGCGCTCGGCATCTTCCAGCGGCCGGGCACCAATGCCTTGGCCTCGGCGGAAGAAATCCAGGAGACCATCGCGGAGCTTTCGGAGGATTTCCCGGAGGGGTTGGCCTACGAGATCATCTACAATCCGACCGAGTTCATCGCCGAATCTATCAACGAGGTCTATGTCACCATCGCCGAGGCGATCCTGCTGGTGGTGATCGTCATCATCGTGTTCCTGCAGTCGTGGCGCATGGCGATCGTGCCGATCGTGGCGATACCGGTCTCGCTGATCGGCACGCTTGCCGTGCTGCTCGCCTTCGGCTTCTCGCTCAACATGCTCACTCTGTTCGGGCTGGTGCTGGCGGTCGGCATCGTTGTCGACGACGCCATCGTGGTTGTGGAAAATATCGAGCGGAACATCCGGCTGGGGCTCGCTCCGCGCGCCGCTGCGCACAAGACCATGGATGAAGTGGGAAACGCGGTCCTCGCGATCTCGCTGGTGCTGATCTCCGTCTTCGTTCCGGCGGCTTTCATTCCCGGGATTTCCGGCCAGTTCTACCTGCAGTTCGCCATCACCATCGCGGTCTCCACCGCGATCTCCGCATTCAACTCGCTGACGCTTTCGCCGGCTCTCGCTGGCGTGCTTTTCAAGCCGCACAGCGAGGAACATTCGAACTTGTTCCTGGCAAGGTTCGGCCGCGCTCTGGCGAACGGGTTCAACAACGGGTTCGACAGGATGGCGGACGGCTATGCGTGGCTGGTGCACAGGCTGGTCGGCACGACTCTGGCGCTTGCCGCCATGCTGCTCGTCTTCGCAGGCCTGCTCTACGCGACCTATCACATGCTGCAGACGGTGCCGCGCGGCTTCATCCCGAACATGGACCAGGGTTATGCGATCGTCGTCGTGCAATTGCCGGAGGGCTCTTCGCTCGCCCGAACGGACGCAGTCATCCAGAAAGCGTCGGATATCATCCGCGAGACACCGGGTGTCGCCAACGCCGTCGCCTTCGCAGGATTCAACGGCGCGACATTCACCAACGCCAGCAATTCCGGCGTGATCTTCGCGCCATTCAAGAGCTTTGAGGAACGGCTCGAGAGCGGCGATACTTCCGACAAGATCATCGGCACGCTGTTTGGCAGCCTGCAAAGCATCCAGGAGGCCTTCATCATCGCGCTGCCGCCGCCGCCAGTGCGGGGCATCGGCAACTCCGGCGGCTTCAAGATGATGCTCCAGGAGCGCAACAGCGCCGACATGCGGCCGATTCTGGCGCTGGCCAACGAAATCGCCGGCAAGGCCAACCAGACGCCCGGGTTGATGGGCGTCTTCACCACCTTTTCGGCCTCCAGCCCGCAATTCTTCTTGGCGATCGACCGCGACAAGGCGCGGATGCTGAACGTGCCGATCCCCAACATCTTCGAGACGCTGTCGATCAATCTAGGCACCGCCTATGTCAACGACTTCAACGCCTTCGGTCGCGTCTACCAGGTGCGGGCGCAAGCCGACCAGGCTTTCCGCATCGATCGCGACGACATATTGAAGCTGAAGGTGCGCTCGGCGGCCGGCGACCTGGTGCCGCTCGGCACACTGGTCGAGATCCGCGACGTCACCGGTCCCTCGCTCGTGCAACGCTACAACATGTATGTCTCCGTGCCGCTTCAGGGCAATGCAGCGCCGGGTGTCGCCACGGGCACGGCGCTCGACCTGATGGAGGGGATCGCAGCCGAATCGCTGCCGCAGGGCACTTCCTTCGAATGGACTGAACTCGCCTTCCAGGAGCGGCAGACCGGCAACACGGCGGTCTTCATCTTCGGCCTGTCGGTTCTGTTCGTCTTTCTGGCGCTCGCTGCGCTATACGAAAGCTGGATTACGCCGTTCGCCATCGTGCTTATCATCCCGCTCAGCGTGCTGGCCGCCCTCTTGGGCGTCGCCTTCCGCGGTCTCGACAACAACATCCTCGTGCAGATCGGGCTGATCGTGCTCATCGGCCTGGCGGCGAAGAACGCGATCCTGATCGTCGAGTTCGCGCGCCAAGGTGAGGAGCGCGGCCTTGACGCCGTCGAGGCGGCTGTCGAGGCCTGCCGGCTGCGGCTGCGGCCGATCCTGATGACGGCATTCGCCTTCATCTTGGGCGTGGTGCCGCTAGTGATCGCCAGCGGGCCTGGCGCGGAAATGCGCCAATCGCTCGGCACGGCCGTGTTCTCCGGCATGCTGGGCGTGACGTTGTTCGGCCTCTTCCTGACGCCGGTCTTCTACGTCGCTCTGCGCAGGACATTCCGGCGCAGGCGGCCTGAAGCCGGCCCGACCCTGGCTTCCGAGAGCGGCGCAGCCGAGTAGACGCCGAGCCGATGAGGCGCCGGGTTTAGGCTGAAGCCGGACCGGCGGGTTCCTGGATCTCGCGGAGGGATGGATCGGCGATCCATCCCTCGAGCGGATCGAGATGTTCCGGCGCGCCGTATCGCTCGCTTCGCATCGTCCACGCCCAGGCTGTCTGGATCGCGCAGAAAAGCGCATCGAGCGGATCGCCGCTGGGGTCGTCGGCCGACCGACGAACAGGAGCAAAAATAGAGGATAGAAACAGGCACAAGATCGCTTCTCCTGCCCTTGGATCGTGGTCAGGCGACAACATTCAATCTGAATACGGCGGGTATAGCGGAGCTCACGTGGCCCACTTTAGATAGCGTCGGCCATAAATTATTGATATTGAGCGACAATGGTGGGCCCGGAGGGTGTTTGGAAACACTGCAAACCCAACTACTTAGATATCAGTGGGACGTCGCGGCATTCAAATCAGTTCCAATGTTTTTCGATGTTTTGTCCCACCTACTGCGCTAGATTCCACCCGATCAAACGCTTTGCTCACCGTTAACGGTAAAGAGAGGGTCATGATGTGTCTCAAGTTGGAAGGTCGCGTGGCGCATTGACGATACTTTGCGACGAGCAATGAAGGTCTCGATTGGGCCGACGAACGACTGCTTGTGCAAGGCATCTGCACCGATCATGGAAAGCGGCCCACCCAACGATAGGATTAACGCCCGCGCCGTTCAACGATGTTGACGAGGCGCCGGACATTCGGCGCGAGAACCTAGACGTGATATGCTTCGCTGGATAACGAATCGATTTGCTATGGATGGGCCCGTGACGACGCGCCGAACCCGAACCGGGTCGTCCTTCGCCACCTCGACGTCGGCGATCTGCGCTATGTGGAGTTGCAAACGCGATCTGTAGTGTATGCGCGTCTGCAAGCGTCCACATACCTGTCCGGCGGCGGCACGATCTATACCCTGGGATAGGGTGACCTCTGCTTGATGCTCATAGACCGCGATCGGCGGGCTGACGTATCGTGCGAAAATGTCTGGGTATCCGCACCGATCCCAAGCCGCAAGAACACCTCGATGGCATCGGTGGGACGCTGGGTTGGACAAGAGCGTGGAATGCCTCGTTGGCCAAGAATTGACTGCGGGCCTTCCTGCAGTCCCTAGTGAAGTACCAGGCCAGCGGGAAATCCTTCATGCAAATTTGCGCGTACCGGACCGAACGATCTTACAAGCGCCGCTTCGGGCTGCGCATGCTGGGAATCGCTCTCGGTTTGCTGGTCTGGATTGCGACGGTCAACGCGCAAGAGGTGCTGCGCATACCCTACGTGGCCGATATCGGCACTTTCGATCCGGACAGCGGCTTCGAGGTCGGAGGGATCAGCGCAATCAACAATGTCTATGAAGGGCTCGTCGACTACGAGCCGGGTTCGACTAGGATTGTTGGTCTGCTCGCCAGGAGTTGGGAGATCTCGGACGACGGACTGACCTACACCTTCCACCTGGTCGACGGTGTCAAGTTCCATGATGGCACGCCATTCAATGCAGCGACGGTCATAAACTCGTTCGAGCGCCGCCGCGATCGTGGACTGAACCTGAGCTACTTCCTGGCCAATGTGAAGGACATGAGGGCGCCCGACGATTCGACGGTCGTGCTCACGCTGAGCGATCCTCAGCCCTGGTTCCTCGACGCCCTCGCGAGCCCCTGGGGACCGAAGATCATCAGTCCGACAGCGCTCGCCGAGCATGACAACGGCGACTTTGCGACGACCTGGCTCAATGAGCATGCGATCGGCACGGGTCCATTCAAACTGTCGGAATTCAAACGCGGTCAGCGCTATGAGCTCGAGCGCAACGACGACTACTGGGGCGACAAACCGTTCTTCCGGCAGATCCAGATTTCGGTCGTGCCCGATATCAGCCAGCAGATACTTCAATTGCAGGCCGGTGCGATCGATGCCGTGCCAATCAACTATCCATTCGCGCAACTCACCAGCCTGCCGGGGGGGCTGGAGATCACCGCCGCCCCGAGCATGATACCGTACTATCTCTTCGTTAAGCCGAACTCGCCGCTCGACGACGCGGAGGTCCGCAATGCCGTTTTGACAGCGATTAACCCGGCGCTGTGGGTTAAGGACGCCTTTGGAGAGTTCGCAAGCCTGTCGAGGTCCGTTTATCCGAACGTGATGCTCGACCCAGTGAATCCGATCCGGTTCCCGACCGACTTAGAGGCAGCGAAAGCCGCGATCACCAAACGTGGCGCGGTCAATCTGGTCATTGGCCTCCATAGCGCGGCCCCAAGCTACAGCCGCATCGCCGACCTGATGATAGCGCAATTGGCGTTGATCGGCGTAAAGGCAACGGCTTACGTGCTGCCTTCCGGCGCTGCTTACACCTTGAAGGACGACCCAAACCCTCCCGATTTGCTGCTCACGATCGCAGGCCCGGACGCCGCTCATCCGGAGACCCAGGCCAAGGCTTTCTTCACAAAAGACGGTCCCCTCAATTTTTTTGGCCGGGTCCTGCCGGAAGCCGATGCCATCGTGGATCAGGCCGGGCAGTTGACCGACGTCAAAGAACGCGACGCTCTCTACGAGAGAGCGGGGCAGATGTATTTCGATGCCGGCGTCGTCATCCCGCTTGTCGACGTAAACGATGTGGTTGTCCACGCCAAGCGTCTGAAGGACCTTGGACTCCGCCCCGTGAATCCACCTGGCAACATCGACTTTGCCACCGTTCGCTGGGGACCCTGAATTCCGGAAGCAGGTCAGGCTCGTCCCTTAGATGGTCAAGCTTCCGCACCGAATGTCCGAACCCGTGACCGAATCCGTCCTTGCCGTCAAAGACCTCTCAGTTATTCTCAGCCGCGAAGGCCGTTCTTCCCGCGTCCTCGATGGCATCAGTTTCGACATGTTTCCGGGCGAGATCATCGCGCTGGTCGGGGAAAGCGGATCCGGCAAGACAAGCATCGGGCTTACGCTTCAGGGGCTCCTGCCTCGCGAGCACCTTCCGCAGATTGCAGGCTCGATCCGGCTGACGGGGATCGAGCTGGTCGGCGCGGGAAGGCGCTCCTGGCAGTCGGTTCGCCGCCACCTCGTCCGTGCCATCTCGCAAGATCCGATGGGCGCGCTCAACCCTACGATGACCATCCGTCGCCAGATGCGCGAATCCAATGGGGGGTCCGAGGGATCGATCGAAGACTGGCTCAGCCGAACCGGCCTACTTGACCCGGACCGCATCGCCGATGCGCTTCCACATCGCCTGTCGGGGGGGCAGCGTCAGCGAGTGCTTATTGCCATGGCGATGATGGCAAGACCGAAGCTCCTCATCGCCGACGAACCGACCACCGCGCTCGACGTCATGATGCAGGCGCAGATCCTTGACCTGTTGCGCGATCTCGCTCGCGAGCAGCAGACGGCAATTCTCTTCGTCACGCACGATCTAACCGTGGCGGCCTCACTGGCCGACCGCGTCCTGGTTCTCTACGCCGGACGCATCGTTGAAATGGGCAGCATGCAGGATGTGGCCCGCAATGCCACGCACCCCTATTCCGCCGGCCTGCTCGCCGCTCGATTCGATTTGGACTCTGATCGACGGCGCCCGCTTCCCACTCTCCCGTCCGAACACACGCCCTCCATAAAGGTTGAGAACGCCTGCGCCTACGCGGTACGCTGCCCGACCCCCCAGCCAGATTGCACGGCGATCCGCCCGCCGCTGGAGCCTGCTTCCGTCCACGGTGGCGCAATCGCCTGCCTTCACCACGAACAAACTCCATTTCTCTCAGCGCAGCGCACTGATGCGAAACCATGGCCGGCCCAGGCGATTCAGGAAACCGCCGCCTTGAGGCTGTCCAACATAGGAAAAACATACCCGACAGGCACCCGATCGTTTTGGGGACGGCGTCAACCGCAGCCAGTTCTTAGTTCGATCAACCTCTCGATCAAGCTTGGCGAGTGCGTCGCCCTGGTGGGCGAGAGCGGCGCCGGCAAGTCTACCCTCCTGAGGATAGCTGCTGGTCTCGTGGCACCCGAGAGTGGCACTGTTGCACGCTTAGACAAGCTTCCTCCGCAAGTTGTGTTTCAAGACCCCGTAGCGGCGCTGACGCCGTGGCTCACGATCGGCGAGCAGATCGGCGAGCGCCTGCGGGCCATTTCGCCGGACAGTGACTACGGCCGCCGTCGCGTCGGAGAGGCCATGAAGCTGGTCGGCCTCGATCCGATCCTGACGGACGCGCTGCCGGCCGAGATGTCGGTCGGGCAGTGCCAGCGCGCCGTTTTGGCTCGCGCGGTGATCGTCCCCCCAAGGCTTCTGCTCTGCGATGAGCCGATCAGCGCCATGGACGTGTCGCTGGCGGCCACAACCTTGAATCTTCTTGGCGACCTTCGGCGGCGTCTCGACATGGCGATGCTGTTCGTGACCCACGATCTGGCGGCCGCCAGAATCATCGCCGACCGTATCGCCGTGCTGAAGGACGGCCAACTGGTTGAGATTGCGGATCCCGATGCCATCGTTGCCGCACCACAGTCGCCCTACACGCGGTCTCTCGTCACGGCAATGCCGAGTCTGCAGGCGGGAGGCGGACGGTGAACGGCAGGCCAAGCTCGGACACGCTGCCTGCGCGGCCTCGGTTCAACTGGCGCGATTTCTTCCGTCGTGCCGGCTGGCTTGAAAGCGTCGGCATTATCGGCGTGCCCGTCGTCACCGTTGTGGCCCTGCTGGCGCCATGGATCACACCGTTCGATCCACAACTGCGCGTCGCCGCCGCCTACCTGCCGCCTTCGGCCGCCCATTGGTTCGGCACCGACGAGATCGGCCGCGACCTGTTCTCGCGCGTCATCCTCGGCATTCAATATACGTGGCTGCCAGCGCTTGCCGTTATCGGCTTCAGTGTCGCCGTGGGCTCCCTGGTCGGACTGATTTCGGGGCTGAGGGGCGGCAAGGTCGATCTGGTCATCCAGCGGATCATCGACCTGTTCTTTGTCGTTCCGGGAACGCTCGTCGCGCTTGCCGTTGTGGCTTCGCTTGGCCCGGGGCTCGTCAACACGATGATCGCGGTTGCCATTTTCTGGTGGCCTTGGTACGCACGCATATCACGTGATGAAATCCGCCGCCTGAAGGCACGTCCTCATGTCGAGGCGGCGCTGATTGCCGGGGTCCGCGGTCGGCGCCTGCTGTCGCGTTACTTGTTGCCGGGAGTGGTCCCGGCCTTGCTTATCGGGGCGTCACTGGATGTGGCCAGCATCATCATGACGCTGTCGCTGATGTCTTTCCTCGGCCTTGGACTGCCTGCGCCGGCGCCTGAACTCGGAGCGATGACGGCGCGCAGCCTCGACAGTCTTACTGTCCATTGGTGGCTGCCGATCTTGCCGGCTGCGGTCATCTTTCTCCTCTGCCTCCTCGCCAACCTTGCGGGCGACGGCGTTCGCGCCGCGCTGAGGGGGGCGTAGTGCTGGCATATCTCGCCAAAAGCATCGTCGGCGCCGTCGTCGTTCTCCTGGTGATGAGCTTTATCTTTTTCAGTCTCCAAAGCATTATCCCTGCCGATCCAGCGCGAGCCATTGCCGGGCCGAACGCTCCGTTGGAAACGGTCGAAGTGATGCGGGAGCAGCTCGGACTGGACGACCCGGCTGTCGTTCAGTACGGACGCTTTCTGTTCCGCCTCGCGCATGCGGATCTGGGGACGTCGGTCAGGACCCGGCAGCCTGTATCTGACGACATACGGGAATTTCTTCCCGCTACGCTCGAACTCGGACTTGTGTCGATCGCCTTGGGAATGGTGCTCGCCGGCGCAATGGCGGCGCTTCAGTTCCTGATTCCGGGATCAGCCGGCATAAGGCTCGCCATGGTGGGGGTGGGCTCCACGCCGATTTTTCTGTCGGCCTTGCTTCTTGCCTACTTTTTCTGGTTCCAACTCGATTGGCTTCCCGGAGCGGGTCGGCTTACCTACCGCGACTTCGCAGGCCCTACCGGACTTAACGTCATCGACGGAATACTGGTCGGCCGGCCCGAAGTCAGCATCGACGCGCTGCTGCACATGATCTTGCCGGCGCTTGCACTGGCGTTGCCTATTGGCATCGCGGTCGGCCGAAGCCTGAACGGTGCGCTTCACGAAGTGATGAGGCAGACATACATCCGGACTGCGCGTGGCAAGGGCCTCGGGGAGACGAAAGTGCTGTTGCGCCACGGTTTGCGCAATGCTGCCACGGCCCCTCTGTCCATGCTCAGCCTGCAGGTCCGCCTTCTCTTCGGCAATTTGCTTGTTGTCGAGCGCGTTTTTGGGTGGCCTGGTCTGGGCCTTTACGCGGTCCAGGCTTTTGCCAGCGCCGATCTCCCGGCAGTGCTGGGCGTCGCCATCGTTTTCGGAATCTTGTACATCCTGGTCAACACGCTCATTGAGATCGTGCAGTCGATGGCCGATTCTCGGATCAATCTCTGAAAGTCCTCACTCAGGGGCTCACTGTCGCGCCGGTTGGTGTCTTGGTCGAGCCGCCAGCGAGGATGGGAAAGCTGAAAGTTATGGATGCCCCCCCTGTTTCGACATTTTCCGCCCAAAGCCGTCCGCGGTGCGCCTCGACAATCGAATGGCAGATTGCCAGGCCCATCCCCATTCCATCCGGCTTGGTTGTGTAGAACGCTTCGAAAATCCGTTCCGGATCGCTAAGTCCGCGGCCGCTATCTCGCACTTCGACCTCAACTGTTCCGTCGTTCTGAGACCGCGAAACGATTCGCAGGCTTCGCATATTGCTGTCGACTTCCTGCATCGCTTCAATGCCGTTGCGGACGATGTTGAGGACGACTTGCTCCATCTGGACATGATCGGCAACCGTCGCGGGAAGGCGGGGATCGAGGTGAAGGTCCAGCTTGATGCTGCTCGATGCGAGCCTGTCGGCCAGGAGATCACACACGTCGTGGATCACCGCGTTCAGATCGATCGCTTGCGGTTCGCCTTCCGTCTTGTTGAACAGCGCCCGGATGCGGGTGATCACCTGTGCCGCCGCGTCGGCGTTTCTGATGATTTTTTGGGCGACACGGCTGGCGTGATTGAAATTTGGCGGATCAGCGTTCAGCCATCTCTGGAAGGCGCCGGTGTTGGCCACGACCGCCTGGAGCGGCTGGTTGAGTTCGTGCGCAATGGACACAGATAGTTCGGACAGGCTGGCGGCGCGCAAGGCGCGCGCGAGCCGTTCGGCCGCCAGACGCAGGGATTCTTGGGCGCGAACCTCATCATCGATGTCGAAGTTGACGCCGTACCAGCG
>NZ_RZSX01000190.1:0-8542 GCF_004023105.1 Mesorhizobium sp. M5C.F.Ca.IN.020.32.2.1
GGTGATCTCTCTGCCGTCGAGCCGGATTGTCCCGCTGGACAGGCGATGCAGGCCAGACATCGACCACAAAAGCGTGGTCTTGCCGCAGCCGGAGGGGCCGACGATCGAGACGATCTCATTGGCGTGAACGTCGAGGCTGCAGCGATCCAGCGCCAGGAGGTCGCCGGAAGCCATATGATAGATCTTGGTCGCGGCCTGCACGCCAAGCTTCGGGGTTTTTGCACTGCCCGCGTTCATGCGCCCCTCGCAGGTTGCGCGATGATCCATTGGGTCATCCGTCCGTAAAAATCAGTCTGTAACTATCCTACTTTACTGTCAAGCGGCGACCGCTGCTCTAGTCAGAGAGATCGTTTGTACCACGGTTACATTATTGTTTAGATTGCCTTTTCTATTTCTTGAAAAGCTTGTAGCTTTCCTACATACTTCGGACAGCGACCGCGTGAGGCGAAGCAGGCACGCGGTGCGCAAACATGGTAGAGGTCGAGTTCCACGAACGGCAGGGATGACTCATG
Source organism: Mesorhizobium sp. M5C.F.Ca.IN.020.32.2.1 (assembly GCF_004023105.1). Lineage (NCBI taxonomy): Bacteria > Pseudomonadati > Pseudomonadota > Alphaproteobacteria > Hyphomicrobiales > Phyllobacteriaceae > Mesorhizobium > Mesorhizobium sp. M5C.F.Ca.IN.020.32.2.1. The sequence goes on from NZ_RZSX01000190.1 coordinate 513, forward strand.
ACCGAAGCTGACGGCCAGGGGCGGCCGACCTCAGACGGCGACCCGGATGGGCGCGATCCAGATGGGCGCGATCATGTCAGGCGCATCCCCGACATCATTTCGCTGGTGAAGGACTCTTACGGTGAATTGCGCCCGGCTGAGCGGCGCGTCGCCGATGTCGTGCTCGACGACGTCAGGTTCGCGGTCGACGCCTCCAATGCCGTCCTCGCCCAGCGCGCCCAGGTCAGCGAACCCACGGTGACCCGGTTCTGCCGCGCCATCGGCTGCGAGGGCGTGCGCGACTTCAAGCTGAAGCTGGCGCAGAGCCTCGTCGTCGGCGCGCTCTATCTGAGCAAGCCGCCGCCCACCAGCAGCGACAATGGCATGCCGTTCTGGAATGCGGTGTTCGGCGAGGCCCGCCGGGCGTTGCAGGAGGCCGAACGGCAGCTTGATCCGGCGCAGCTGGTGAAGGCCGCCGAGCTCATCGCCAAGGCGCGCCAGGTCACGGTGTTCGGCCTTGGCGGCAGCTCGTCGGCGCTGGCGCAGGAGACCCAGTACCGGCTGTTCCGCTACGGCATCACCGTCAGCGCCCAATGCGATCCGTACCTGATGCGGATGACCGCCTCGACCTTGAAGCCCAGCGATCTGGTGATCGCCATCTCGGCGACCGGACGCACGCGCGAGGTGATCGAGGCCGTCGAGCTCGCCAAACATTACCGCGCCAACGCGATCGGCGTGACCGCGCCCGACACCGACCTTGCCCGCGCCTGCGACGTCAGGCTGACGGTTGCGGTTCCCGAATATCCCGACACGCTGAAGCCGACCGCCTCGCGTTTTGCTTTCCTCGCCGCGATCGACCTGATGGCCGTGGCGGCCGCCTACAAGCTCGACGGCTCGGCCCGTGAAACGGTCCGCCGCATCAAATACAACGCCCAGATCCATAGGACGGGCAAGGAGATGGAACCGCTGGGGGATTGAGGGGCGCGCGGCTTCTCCTTTTCCCCTTATTGTGGAGAAGGAAAGACGCGGCGGCGCCGACTTGGAAAGGTAGAAGGACCACAAATGCTAGACATGGCACCATCGAAACAGGCGGCCACCTGGTTTTCCTCCCTCGCCCGGTCGCTCGACGCGGGCGATGCCGAGGCTGCGGTCAATCTGTTCGTCGAGGACTGCTACTGGCGCGACCTGCTGACCTTCACCTGGAACATCAAGACGATGGAAGGCCGTGCGGCGGTCCGCGACATGCTGGAAGCCACGCTGTCGACGACAAAGCCGACAGCCTGGCAGCTTAGTGGCGAGGCGAGCTCCGACGAAGGCATCGTCGAGGCCTGGTTCACCTTCGAGACATCATCGGCGTGGGGCCAGGGCATCATGCGCCTGCAGGACGGCCGATGCCGAACGCTGTTCACGGCGATGAGCGACCTCAAGGGCTTTGAGGAGCGCAAAGGGCCGGCGCGGCCTTTGGGTGTACGCCACAAGGCCGACCCGGACCGCGAGACTTGGGCAGAGGCGAGAGCGCGCGAGGCGCGTGATCTCGGCGCCATTGAGCAGCCCTACTGTCTGGTCATCGGCGGCGGCCAGGGCGGCATCATGCTGGGGGCACGGCTCAGGCAGCTCGGCGTGCCGGCCGTCATCATCGAGAAGAATGCGCGGGCCGGCGATTCCTGGCGCAACCGCTATCGCTCGCTCGTGCTGCACGACCCGGTCTGGTACGACCATCTGCCCTACATCCCGTTTCCGGAAAACTGGCCGGTGTTCACGCCCAAGGACAAGATGGGCGACTGGCTGGAAATGTACACGCGCGTCATGGAGCTCAATTACTGGACCTCTACGAAATGCGTCAGCGCCAGCTATGACCAGGCCGAAAAGGTCTGGACGGTCGAGGTCGATCGCGCCCGCGAGCGCATCACGCTGAAACCCAAGCATATCGTCTTCGCAACCGGCGCCTATGGCCCACCGAGGCAGATCGACCTCCCCGGCGCCGCGACCTTCCTGGGCGAGATCCTGCACTCCAGCCAGTATTCCAGCGGCGAGAATTTCCGCGGCAGACGCGTCGCGGTCCTCGGCGCGGCAAGTTCGGGGCACGATGTCGCGGTAGACCTCTGGGAAAGTGGTGCTGAGGTCACCATGATCCAGCGCTCGCCGACGACGGTGGTCAAATCAGACACGCTGATGGAGGTCGGGTTCGAGATCTTTTCGGAAAAGGCGCTGGCGCGCGGCATCACCACCGAAAAAGCGGACATGATCGTCGCCTCGACGCCGTTCGCGCTGCTGCCGCAAAGTCAGCGGGCGCTCTACGACATCATCAAGACGCGCGACGCGGCCTTCTACGACCGCTTATGCAACGCCGGCTTCGCCATCGATTTCGGCGACGACGAGACCGGGCTGCTGATGAAGGCGTACCGCACCGGCTCGGGGTATTACATCGACGTCGGCGCTTCCGATCTGATCATCGACGGCGAGATCGGCATCCGCAGCGGGGTCGAGATCAAGTCGCTGACGCCGACAGGCATCCTGTTCGATGACGGCACCGAACTGGCGGCCGATGCGGTCATCTCCTGCACCGGCTATCAATCGATGAACGAGACCGTGGCGGCGGTCGTCTCGCGCCAGGTCGCCGACAAGGTCGGCCCATGCTGGGGGATTGGCTCGGGCGTGAAAGGCGATCCCGGACCATGGCAAGGCGAATTGCGCAACATGTGGAAGCCGACGGCGCAGGAAGCGCTATGGTTCCACGGCGGCAATTTGGCGCTATCGCGCTTCTATTCGAAGTTCGTCGCGCTGCAGATCAAGGCGCGGATGGAAGGAATTCCGACGCCGGTTTATGGGGCGCCGGCGTGAAGCTGCAATCTTCCCCTTGAGGGGCGTCGAGCGCCAACCTCCATCCGTTGCAGGAAGGCGAGCCCGGTCGAACCGACCCCCTCTGTCGCCTTCGGCGACATCTCCCCCGTGACGGGGGAGATCACCCACGCCCGAAATGCCGGCTCACCACATCGACATGCGTTTCATGCGCATGCGCTTCGAAACGCTCGGTATCGCCAAAATCGTTAGCAGCCTCGTTCGGCCACCAGGTCCCGCCAATCACGATGCCGTCCGAGACCAGCCTTTGCTCGGCGACCAGCGAGGCGCCGACCGCATCGACAAAGGTGAAGCGCCCCGGCCGCAGCCGCAGCACCGCGACGTCGCCGATGGCACCGACCGCCAGCGTGCCAAGCTCGGGCCTTGCGATCGCCTCGGCCGGCCGCTGCGTTGCGGCGCGCAGCACCTCGACGAGCGGCATGCCGAGCGCCAGCAGTTTCGACATGCAGACCAGAATGTCGAAGGCGGGACCGTCGACGCAGTAAAGATGCACGTCGCTGCTGATCACATCCGGCGCCAGCCCCTCGCCGAGCATCGCCCTGGCGACCTCGAAGTCGAATGAGCCCATGCCGTGGCCGATATCGAAGATGACGCCGCGCTCGCGCGCCAGCCGCATGTCGGGCCGAACCGCGCCCGAGGCGAAGATCGGCGCGTTGGGAAACGGCCGGAAGCAGTGGGTGAGGATGTCGCCCTTGCGCAGCCGCGGCAGCACTTCCGAGCGGCCCGGCGGCGGCTCGTCGATATGCGCCATCAGCGGCAGGCCGGCCTGGTCGGCGGCCTCGAGCGCCAGATCGACCGGCGCGATGCCGCTGCTGCCGCCGGCGTGGCGACCCGAGCGGACTTTTACGCCGACGATCACGTCTGCGTGCTCGCGCACCGCCGCCACCGTCTCGCGCGGTTCACAGAGTCGGAGATCGCTGCACTCGCCGACCGAAACGGTCTGCGAGAAGCCGAAAATGCCGGCAAAGGAAATGTTGACATAGGCCAGGATGCGGACCTTCGAGCGCTCGATGACATGGCGGCGAAAGCCGAGGAAGTTGCCGGCGCCAGCACTTCCGGCATCGATGAAGGTGGTGGTGCCGCTTTTTGCGGCGAGGCGGTCGGCATCGACGCCGAGCGAAGTGCCGCCCCAATAGACGTGGCTGTGCAGGTCGATGAGGCCGGGCGCGACGATGGAACCGGTGGCGTCGATGACGCGTGCGGCACGCTCGAACGGGATGTCGGAATCGATCGCGGCGATGCGGCCACCGGCGATGGCCAGATCACGTTGCGCGTCGAGGCCGGACGCCGGATCGATAAGGCGGCCGCCCTTCAGGAGAAGATCAAATTGCATCGGCGTCCGGCTCCGTTCCCGTTTTTCGTCAAATCGGTCTGTAGGCGACAGCCTCGACCTCGATCTTGATGTCGATCATCAGCCGTGACTCGACCGTGGTGCGGGCCGGCGGATCCTTTGGGAAATGCCTGGCATAGACGGCATTGAAAGCGCTGAAGTCGCGCGCGTCCTCGAGCCAGACTGTCGTCTTGACCACGTCGTCCATGCTGCAGCCGGCCAGCGCCAGCGCCGCCTTGACGTTCGAAAGCACCTGCTCGGTCTGCTCGGCGATGCCGCCCACAACCACGGTGCCGTCGCTGCCGACCGGCACCTGGCCGGAGACATAGACCATGTCGCCGGCCCGGACCGCCGGCGACAGCGGCACGTGGGATGTTCCAAAACACTGCTTGGGCAAGGAAAGTCTCCTGTTCAAAACATTGGCGGCAATCGCCGGAGAGTCCGCGCGGTTCGGCTCTTTCGCTGCGCCGGTTTCCGGTTTCCTGCCGCAAGGTCTACGCCGACCGCGGCGATTCTCATACAGGCCGTGTTGGAAAGCAACATTTTTTGGAATTCATGTTGCTTTATTACAAGAGCACCAGCATCCTGCGTGGCAGGTGGTTGCGTCAAGTCATCCGGCAGGCGAGGATTGGCCAGGGAAAAGCGAGGAGCCGCATGATCGATTTCAGTGGCCGCAGCGTGGTTGTGACAGGTGCGGCTGGCGGCGTCGGCAGCGCGCTGGTCGCCGTCCTGTCCGCATGCGGGGCAAGGCTTATTGCGTGCGACCGTGAGGGAACCGACCTGACCGGTGCCGGAATAGAGGAAGTGCATCATTTCGACCTGCTCGATGACGAAGCCGTGACGGCATTTGCCAAGCGCATCGGCGAAAGCGCGGCACCGGCGGCGGTCATCTCCAACGCCGGCTGGACGCGGGCGGAAACGCTCGCCGATGTCTCGACGACCGCCCTCGACCGCGAAATGAATCTGAATTTCCGCAGCGCCGCCGTGCTGTCGCAGGCATTGCTTCCCGTCATGCGCAACCAGCCGCAGGGCGCGGCCTTCGTGTTCATCTCCTCGGTCAACGCACAAGCCCATTTCGGCACCCCCGCCTATGCCGCCGCCAAGGCAGCACTCAACGCCTGGATGCGCGCCATCGCCACGGAGGAAGGCCGCAACGGCATCAGGGCGAACGCCGTCATTCCCGGCTCGATCCGCACCGGAGCCTGGGAGCATCGCCTCGCCCACAAGCCGGAGATCCTCGCCGCCGTCGGCAAGCTCTATCCGCTCGGCAGGCTGGTCGAGCCCGTCGAGGTCGCCCGCGCCGCGGCATTCCTGGCGTCGCCCTTTGCCAGCGGCATTACCGGCACCACCTTGAATGTCGACGCTGGCCTGATGGCCAGCAATCTGCCGTTTCTGGATCTGATCGGCGGTTGAGCGCCAAGAGGCAGAGGCAGCGCCGACAAGCTCAATGGCGTACAAATTTGCGAGAAATCGGGGTCGGATGCCGCCCCCGCGTCCATGCTAAGAAACGGTCATAGCCCCCGAGGACGGAAAAAATGACCGGCTTCACACCCATCGTCTCGACCATCACGGCAGCTTTTCTCGCTTCCTTCGTCGATGTCGTCGAAGCTTTCACCATCGTGCTCGCGGTCGGCGCAACGCGCAGTTGGCGACCGGCGCTGATCGGCGCGACACTGGCGCTGGCGCTGCTCGCCGCACTGGTCATGACGTCGGTGCTGCTCGAAGGTGTCGAAGTGGTGTTCATCGTCATCGCAGTCGGCGCCGCACACGGGCAGACGCTCTATGCGAGCCTCGGCGCCCTGGCGGCGTTCGTCCTGGTGATGCTCATCGCCCTCGCTTTGCATCGGCTGCTGGCGCGCGTCCCGGAAAATGCGCTCAAATTCGTCATCGGGCTGATGCTGACCAGCTTCGGCATCTTCTGGACCGGCGAAGGCATCGATGCGCACTGGCCGGGCGACGATCTGGCCTTGCTCGCGATCTTCGCGATCGTCGCGCTGGCGTCCTTTGCCATCGTGCGCTGGCTGCGCAGCGCCTATCCCGCAGCCATCGGAGGGTTTGGCCCGATGAACCTCGTTCGCCTTGCTGTGAGGGAATTCATCGGCATGTTCGTCGACGACGGCAATCTGGCGCTGCTCGCCTGCTGCTGATCGCGGCGATCACGGCGGCGGTGAAGTTTCTGGCGCTGCCGCAGTCCTTTGGCGGCATCCTGCTGCTAATCGGCTGCCTCGCCATCCTGGTGCAGAGTGTCCGCCGCGCCGCGCGGCACCAGTGATCAAAGGAGCGGACACCCGCTCTCTCGAACATTGTTGTGCGACGGCATGTCGGCTGAAGGCCCGTCAGCGATCGATCCGCGTCGACAGGATGATCGAGGACGATGTCCGCTCGACCCCGTCCATCGAGCCGATCTCGTCGAGAAGCGTGTCGAGATCCCTAATCGACGGCGCATCGACGATGACGATCATGTCGAAATTGCCGCTCACCGAATGCAGCGTCCGCACCGGCGGCAGCGCCTGCAGGCTGCGCACCACCTTGTCGGCAAGCTTGGGCGTGACGGTGAGCAGGACATGCGCCCGCACCAGCCCCTGTTCGTAGTCGGGCGAAAGCCTGACGCCATAGCCGGTGATGATGCCGCGCTGTTCCAGTCGCTCGATCCGGCTCTGCACGGTCGTCCGCGACACGCCGAGCCGCCGCGCCAGTTCGGCCGTCGAGGCGCGCGCATTCGCCCGCAGCAGGGAAAGCAGGGCCTGTTCGGCGTTGCTAAGCACTTTCGACGAACCTCATCGGCATTTTGATCACCAAGATGCTTCGTTTCGCACAATTCCACGCTTCCTTTCGACAGGCAAGCTGCGATTCTATCGTCTTGAGCAAAGGTAGGGCGAGGGAACTGGTTATGAAGAAAATCATAGTTGTCGGCGCCGGCAAGATCGGCTCGACCATCGCCGAGATGCTGGCTTCCACAGGCGACTACCGCGTCACCCTCGTCGACCGCTCGGCGGCACAGCTCGGCGCGGCCGAACTGCCTGAAACGGTCAAGACGCTGGAACTCGACATCGAAGCATCAGGCACGCTCGAAGCCGCCCTGGCCGGCAAATTCGCCGTGCTCAGCGCCGCCCCCTTCCACCTGACCACGCGCATCGCCGAAGCGGCAGCCAGCGCCGGCGTCCACTATCTCGACCTGACCGAGGACGTCGTCAGCACCAGGCGCGTCAAGCAATTGGCGCGCTCCGCCAACAGCGCCTTCATCCCACAATGCGGGCTGGCGCCGGGCTTCATCTCGATCGTCGCCAACGATCTCGCCAGCCGCTTCGACACCCTGGAAAGCGTGCGCATGCGGGTCGGGGCGCTGCCGCAATACCCGTCGAATGCACTGAACTACAATCTGACCTGGAGCACCGACGGCGTTATCAATGAATATTGCGAGCCTTGCGAGGCGATCGTCGAAGGCGAGCTGATCGAGGTGCCGCCGTTGGAGGAGCGCGAGGAATTCTCGCTCGACGGTGTCACCTACGAGGCGTTCAACACATCCGGCGGGCTCGGCACGCTGGCCGAAACGCTGAAGGGCAAGGTGCGCACGCTGAACTATCGCACCATCCGCTACCCCGGCCACGCCGCGATCATGAAGGCGTTGCTCAACGATCTCGGCCTGCGCCACCGCCGCGACGTGCTGAAGGACATTTTCGAGAGCGCCCTGCCGGCGACGCTGCAGGACGTGGTCATCGTCTTCGTCACCGTCAGCGGCCGCAAGAACGGCCGCCTGCTGCAGGAAACCTACGCCAACAAGATCTACGCCAAGCGCGTCGGCGACATGGTGCGCAGCGCCATCCAGATCACCACCGCGTCAGCCATTTGCGCGGTCCTTGAC
>NZ_RZSX01000191.1:0-8521 GCF_004023105.1 Mesorhizobium sp. M5C.F.Ca.IN.020.32.2.1
GCGCAAGGTGAACCGGCGTGGCGAAGCCGCGATGCTGCCGCTGGAAGCGGGCGAAGCGCAGGCAGCACCCGCCGAGCAAGTGGAGAGCATCGCCTCGCGCGAGATTATCGACGCGTTGCAGGCGATCAGCCCCGACCGGCGCGCGGCACTGGTCATGGTCGCCATCGAAGGCTTTTCCTATGCCGAGGCCGCGACCATCCTCGGCGTGCCGGCCGGCACGCTGATGTCGCGCATCGCGCGCGGGCGTGATGAGTTGCGCGGCCTGCTGGATGACGCCGCGCGCCGTCGGGCGATAAGGATCGTCGAGAAATGACTCGGCGCGATTTTTCCGAACGCGACATCCACATGGCGCTCGACAGCGAGTTGCCGGGCGACGAGCGCGTGGCGTATGACGCCTGGCTCGATGCCAATCCTGAACTGAAGGCGAGAAGCGCCCGCTACGTCGCCGACCGCGCAGCCCTTCGTGCCGCTTTCGCCGGCGTGCTCGACGAGCCGGTGCCGGCGCGGTTGCAAAAGATCGTGTTCGGCGAGGCGCCGGTCAAGACGGCGGCATCGCGCTCGCGCTGGTGGCTGGCGGCTGCGGCGGCGGCGGTGCTGGCCATCGGCGGTGTTGGTGGTTATGTCGCCGGCATCGACCATCTCGGTCCGGAAGAGCCGGCCGAGGACCAGCTCGCCGAGCAGGCGATCGCAGCCCATGTCATCTATGCCGCCGAGCAGCGGCATGCGGTGGAAGTGCCCGCCAGCGACAAGGATCATCTGCAGACCTGGCTGTCCAATAGGGTCGGCCTGAAGCTGGTCGCACCGGATCTGGCGGCGGAAGGGTTCCAACTCGTCGGCGGCCGGCTGCTGCCTGCTGGCGAGAGCAAGGCTGCGATGCTGCTTTATGAGGACGACAAGGGCGAGCGCATCTCGCTGTTCGTCACGGCTGAATCGGCCGAGAAGGCCAAGGGCACCTACGGGTCGGAAGAGAACGGCCCCGAGGCCGTCTACTGGCTGGATAAGGGCTATGGCTGCGCCGTCGTCGGCTCGCTGCCGCGCGCGCAGCTGACTGCGGTGGCGAAGAGCGCCTATAGCCAGCTTCTGGCCGGGCTGGCCAGCTGACGCCCCAATTTTTCAAAGCTTGCGTCTACAGCGCCGCGCGTCCTTTGGACGCGCAAAGGACCACTGTAGCACTTTAATTTTGTGCATGATCCTTTCCGAAAATCGATTTCGATTTTCGGGGTCATGCACCAGCCGAAACTGTCACAATTGAGCCCGAATCGAAGTGCGATAGCGCTTGACGGATGCTGGCGCTTCGGCTGTGTTGTCGACACTTCTGACCAGGGTCTTTTCCACAACCCAATCGAGGTTTTCCGAGCCCGCATGCCTGCCGAGATTCGCAAGGCCCGCGCGTCCGACGTCGATGACCTCGCCGTCATCGAGAAGGCTGTTTTCTCGAGCGACCGCATATCCCGCCGCTCCTTTCGCCAGCTGATCGAACGCGAAAGTGCCGAGCTGCTGGTTGCCGAAAGCGACGGCCGCGTCGCCGGCTATGCGGTCGTGCTGTTTCGCAAAGGCAGCGGCGTCGCGCGGCTCTATTCCATCGCCATCGGTCCCTTTTTTGGCGGGCTCGGCATTGGCCGCATGCTGCTGGCATCGGCGGAGGAGACCGCCTTCGAACACAACCGCATGATGCTGCGCCTCGAGGTGCGCGAGGACAACAGCCGGGCCATTCGCATCTACGAGCAGAGCGGCTACCGCAAGATCGGCCGCGAACCGGGTTATTACGAGGACGGCGCCACGGCGCTGCGCTACGAAAAGACTTTGCGCGGCGACATTCCGGTCGCCACCAAGGTGCCGTTCTACCAGCAGACCTGCGAATTCACCTGCGGCCCGTGCTGCCTGATGATGGCAATGGCCAATTTCGAGCCCGGCTTCGTGCCCGACCCGGTCATGGAAATCCGTTTGTGGCGCGAGGCGACCACCGTTTTCATGATGTCGGGGCCTGGCGGCTGTGAGCCGTTCGGCCTCGCCGTTGCCGGCCACGAACGCGGGCTCTCTGCCGAGATATATGTCTCCTTCCATGGCGCGCTGTTCCTGCAGTCGGTGCGCAGCCAGGACAAGCGCCGGGTGATGGAACTGGCGCAGGTCGACTTTCGCCGGCGCGCGGAACTTTACGGCATCCCGGTGAATTACCGTCCATTCGCCATAGACGATATCCGCACCGCGATCGCCGAGGGGAAACTGGTGTTGGTCCTGATCAGCGGCTTCCTGATGTTCGGCAAGAAAGTTCCGCACTGGGTGCTGGCCATCGGCGACGACGGCGACCATATCCTGATCCACGATCCCTGGGTCGAAGACGAGAGACAGGAGACCATTCTTGATGCCGCCAATATTCCCGTGCCTTACGGCATCTTTATGAACATGGCGCAGTTCGGCCGCGACGGATTGCGTGCCGCCATTACCCTCGGAAAGCGCGACAGACAATGACCTGGGTCATCCTTACCGGCCGGCAGAACGATCTCGATCAGGTGGCGACACCGCACAAGATCATCACCAATCGCGACTACCTTGCCCATCCGGCGCTGTTTCGCGGCCAGCGGCCGAAGGTCATCAACCTTTCGAACAATTACGGCTATCAAAGCCGCGGCTACTATGCCTCGCTGCTCGCCGGCTCGCGCGGACACAAGGTCATCCCGACGGTCGAGACGATGATCGACCTGTCCGAGCGCAAGCTCTACGATCACGCGCTGCCGGAGCTGGAACTCGCGCTCAACAAGTGCCGCAAGGATCTGGGCGGCGCCTTTCCGCAAAAAGTCTGCATCTTCTTCGGCATCGGCCCGTCGAGGGTATGGGATCGCTTTGCCAAGCTTTTGTTCGATTGGTTTCGCGCGCCGGCACTGGAAGTCCACATCACGGACAGCTCCGAATGGGCGTCGATCCGCAAGATCGGCTTCCATCCGCTGGCCAGGATGACCGAGGAGGAAGAAAAGCGCTTCCTTCAGTGCCTCGAGACCTACACCAACCGCGAGTGGCGTGACACCAAAGGCCGCACGCCGGCGCGCTACACCTTCGCCACGCTGGTCGATCCGCACGAGGAGTTGCCGCCATCGGAGATCTCGTCGCTGCGCTACTGGGCCAAGATCGCCGAAAAGATGGGCGTCGAAATCGAGCCGATCACCAAAAAGGATTTGGCCAAACTCGCCAACTACGACGCGCTGTTCATCCGCGAAACCACTTCGATCTCCAACCACACTTATCGCTTCGCGCGCCGCGCCCAGCAGGAAGGCATGCCTGTCATCGATGATCCGCTGTCGATGATCCGCTGTACCAACAAGGTCTATCTTAACGAGCTGATGACCTACAACAAGGTTCCGGTGCCACCGACGGTGATGATCGCCAGCACCTCGGATCTCGAAGTCGCGGCGCAGACGCTGGGCTTTCCGCTGGTGCTGAAGATCCCGGACTCGTCGTTTTCACGCGGCGTCAAGAAATGCGCCACCTTCGAGGAGCTGAAGACGCTAGCCACCGAATGGCTGGAGGATTCCGATCTCTTGATCGCGCAGAAATTCATTCCGACCGAATATGACTGGCGCGTCGGCGTGCTCGGCGGCCAGCCTCTGTTTGCCGTGCACTATCTGATGGCCAAAAAGCACTGGCAGATCGTCAACCACAAGGCCAACGGCAAGCCCGACCAGGGCGGCATCAAGACCTTTACCTTGAAAGAGGCGCCGGCCCATGTCATCGAGACGGCGGTGAGGGCCGCGCGCTGCATCGGCGATGGCCTCTACGGGGTGGACCTCAAGGAGACCAAGGACGGTGTCTTCGTCATCGAGGTCAACGACAATCCCAACCTCGACCATGGCTGGGAGGATTCCGGCGAAAAAGATGAGGTCTGGGTGCGGCTGACGCAGTGGTTCCTGGAGCGGCTCGACCGGCCGGGGCGATAATCATCCGAGAGGGGGGCAGAGATGCTGTTTTTTGTGACCGAGGATTTTCGCGGCTGTGATCGCAAGGAGATCTACCGTCGCTTCCGCGACCAGGGCCGCCTGAAGCCGGACGCGCTTCTTGTGCACCACAGCTGGATCGCGGCGGATATGAGCCGCTGCTTCCTGCTGGTGGAGGCCGATGACGTCACGCTCCTGCAACAGTGGGTCGTCGAATGGGCGGATCTGGTCGAATTCGAGATCGTTCCTGTGGCGACGAACAAGGACATGGTGGAGGCATTGAGCGGACACCTTTGACTGGCTCGTCTGGCCTGTCGCACTTAGCCGGATTGCCTGATCGCGGCGCGCGACTTCGGCAGGGGATTGATGTCCGCCGCCTTCGACGGTGCGCCGATCAAATAGCCCTGGGCCTCGACGCAGCCTTCCCTGCTCAGGAACTCCAGCTGAGCTTCGGTTTCGACGCCCTCGGCGGTGACGGTGATCCCAAGTTGGGCACCGAGGCCGATGACCGTCCGCACGATCGCGGCCGTGTCGCGCTTGTCGATGTCGCGAATAAAGGAGCGGTCGATCTTGATCTTGTCGACCGGGAAGCGGCGGAGATAGCTGAGCGACGAATAACCGATGCCGAAATCGTCCAGCGCGATACGGATGCCGAGGTCGCGCAACTGGCTGAGCGTCTTGAGCACGGTATCGCTCTCATCCATCAGCACCGTTTCGGTGATTTCCAGTTCAAGCCGATCGGCCGGCACGCCGGAAAATGCCAGCGCGGAGATCACGCTGCGGGCAAAGGTGCCGCTTTTGATCTGCACAGCCGAGACATTGACCGCGATACGCAGCCCATGCGGCCAGCCCGCCGCAACTGTGCAGGCGTTCCTCAGCGCCCATTCTCCCAGCGGCACGATCAGCCCAATCTCTTCGGCGACCGGGATGAAGTCGTCTGGCGGCACCAAGCCGCGTGCCGGCGAGTGCCACCGCATCAGCGCTTCGGCGCCGACGATTTCGCTGGAAGCGATGTTCATGATGGGTTGGAAGTCGAGCTCGAATTCCTGCCGCCGCAGCGCTGCCTCCAGATCGGTTTCGAGTGCGCGTCGTGCCCGCACCATCGCATCCATGCCTGGCTCGAAGAAGCGATAGACGTTGCGTCCTTCGCTTTTCGCCCTGTAGAGGGCCATGTCGGCGTTTTTCAGCAGCGTGTCGGCATCCCTGCCGTCATTGGGGAAAAGGGCGATGCCAAGGCTGATGCCGATATGCATGTCGCGGCTTTTGTCGCGAAACGGCCTTCCGATGATGTCGACAATGCGTCTTGCCAGTTTTTCCGCGTCGCCGGCACCTTTGGTATTGGACTGGATGATGACGAACTCATCGCCGCCGAAACGAGCGACTACGTCCGTTTCGTTGCGTAGGCAACGTTGCAGCCGCTCGGCCACGCATTTCAGCAGCCAGTCGCCGGCCGGATGCCCCCAGCTGTCGTTGACGGCCTTGAAGCGATCGAGGTCGAGCGAGAATATCGCCAGGTCCGTGGCCTCATCCAAGGCCTGATCGAGCCGTTCGCGGAACATTGAGCGATTGGGCAGGTTGGTCAGCGTGTCGTGATGCGCAAGGTGGGTCATGCGCTCTTCGACGCGGCGGCGCTCGGTAACGTCGTCGAAGGTTGCGACCCATCCGCCGCCACTCATAGGCCGTCGCACGACCAAAAGGGTTCTGCCATCGGCAAGATGGCGGTAGGTCGACCGCATTTCTCCGGCTTGAAGGCAGGCCGCGGTTTTCGAGATTTCGCTGTCGATGTCGATCTCTGCATAGAGACCCAGGCGGACGAGTTGCTCGAGCGCGTCGCGGTGGCCCATGCCAAGCGGAATGTCGGCCGGCGTCACGTGGTAGAGTTCCAGGAAACGTTCGTTGCGCACGATCAGCCTGCCGTCCGAGTCATACATCAAAAGGCCTTGCGACATGTTGGCGAGTGCTGCGTCGAAACGGCGGTGCTGCTCCTTCAGTTCCTGTTCGGCACGCCGTTGCTCGGTGATGTCCTCATAGATCGACACCCAGCCCCCTGAAGCAAGCGGCCGGTGCGAGATGTTAACTATGCGCCCATCCGACAGCGTTTCCTCATAGGTCGAAGGTTTCGCCTGGTCGATATAGGGCTTGCGGATGGCATAAAGTTCTTCGGCGCTGTGCGAGGCGACGCCGATGTCGACGCTGTGCTGGAGAATGTCGAAAAACCGGATGCCGGGCCGCACGATCTCGGCGTCGAGGCAGAAGATGCTGATATAATTGCCGTTGCAGATGATCATGTGCTCGTCGGCATCGAACATGGCCAAGCCATGCGACATGTTCTCGACGGCGGCCGAAAAACGATCATTCTGTTTGCGCAGTTCGTTTGCTATCCGTCGCGGCAGGCCTATGCCTTCGGCCCTCCGTCCGCGGACGGGCGAACCAGCCTTGGCATGAGTGACGGACATGAGGCGCGCCTGCAGACCGTGATCGAACACGGTACTGTTGTCCTTTCCGGTTAATTTACCGTTTTTTCAGTCGGCCGGCTGCACCGTTTGGCGCCGCAATTTCTCGATCGCTGCATACCGTTCGAGGAACGCGTTTTGCGCCCAGGTCACCGAATGCGGTGTGAAATCGAAGCGGTCGGCATTGAAGCCGCGCGGCCGGCCGAAGAATTCGGTCGCCTCGGCGGTCGAAAAGCCGGCAAGCAGCGTCGCCTCGAAATAGGCGGCGACCTGGTCGGCGCGCTTGATCTCCTTGCGCAGGCCCGCGCTAGGTTCGACCGGCAGCGAAAAGCGCAGATGGATGGCGCGCTGCAGCCTCAGCTCGCACTCCTTGTAGCTGCCGCCCATCACCGATTTGAACGGTGAGATCATGTCGCCGATGACATATTCCGGCGCGTCGTGCAGCAAAGCCGCCAGCCGCGCGTCGGCCGGGGCGTCTGGCACCAGCTCGCCGAAAAGCGCCTCGACCAGCAGCGAATGCTGGGCGACGGAAAAGGCGTGGTCGCCGCTGGTCTGGCCGTTCCAGCGGGCGACGCGGGCAAGCCCATGGGCGATGTCCGAAATCTCGATGTCGAGCGGCGAGGGGTCGAGCAGATCAAGCCGCCGGCCCGACAGCATGCGCTGCCAAGCGCGCGGCGGCGCGCCGGCACGGTCGGCCGCCATCAGGTCTCCTCCGCGCCGACAGGTTGCTGCGGGAAGGTGAACTTCGCCCAGGCAGGGATGGCGAGCGACACAGGGACGTCTTCCGCCATGATCGGCTGGCCGGCGTCGAGCGCTGCCTTGACGCGGTCGATTCGGGCTATGGCGAGGCCTGCCGTGCCGGCGGCAGTGCCAAGCGTGCCGACCGGTCGCCCGGAAACTGTCAGTTCGGCGCCAGGAGCGGGCAGGGGCCGTTCGGCCGAAACGATCAGCACCCGCCGTCTGGCGGTGCCGCGATGCTGCATGCGCGAGACCACCTCCTGGCCGACATAGCAGCCCTTCCTGAAGCCGACGCCGCCCGTCTCGTCAAGCAGCACATCATGGGGGAAGGCGTCGCCGAGCGGATAGTCGCAGCCGCTTTCGGCAATCCCATGGGCGATGCGCAGAGCCTGCCATGCGGCCGGGTCGCCGCCCTCACCCGTGCCGCCATAACAGCGCGTCACGGACGCGTCGCGGAACCGTGCATCGGCGACCGGCGTTGAATCAGATTGTGAAGTGGTTGAATCACTCCCCCACGCGACGGTGACAAGCTCCTGATCTAACTTGGCGATCTCGACTTTGGCGCGCAATTTGTAGAGCATCAGCCGGCGCATGAAATTGTCTGATATATCGGCTCGGCATTCTAGGCGGAAGGAATTCTCGCCAGCGCGGGAGATCAGGAAGTCGAACAGGATCTTGCCTTGCGGCGTCAGCAAGGCGCCAGGTTTTGCTTCGCCCGCAGCCAGTGCGTCGAGGTCGGTGGTCAGAATGTTCTGCAAAAAAATCTCGGCATCCGGGCCTGACACGGAAATGAGGGCGCGGTCTTTCAACTGGGCAAAGGGCATGGGCGGAAAAAGAACCTGATCTTGCAAAACAGTCGGCCATTACGTAAGCCGCTGACACTCCCCCCGCAAGAGACCGGATCAGCATGGCCACGACCTACAACCTCATCCTGACAGGCGGCACGGTGGTCAACCACGATGGCGAGGGCCGGCGCGACATCGGCATCAACGGCGGGCGCATCGCCGCCATCGGCGATCTCGGCCAGGCATCAGCCGGCGAGACGGTCGACTGTCGTGGCCTGCACATCCTGCCCGGCGTCGTCGACAGCCAGGTGCATTTCCGCGAGCCAGGGCTGGAGCACAAGGAAGATTTGGAGACAGGCTCGCGGGCTGCGGTGCTGGGCGGCGTCACTGCCGTCTTCGAGATGCCCAACACCAACCCGCTGACCACCAGCGAAGCAGCCCTTGCCGACAAGGTTCGGCGCGCCACCGGCCGCATGCATTGCGACTTTGCCTTCTGGGTCGGCGGCACCCGCGACAATGCCGGGGATGCCGGCGAACTGGAGCGGCTACCCGGTGCTGCCGGCATAAAAGTATTCATGGGCTCGTCCACCGGCGACCTTTTGGTTGAGGACGATGAGGG
>NZ_RZSX01000192.1:0-8512 GCF_004023105.1 Mesorhizobium sp. M5C.F.Ca.IN.020.32.2.1
GTCCATCTCCAGCCGATCGTGCACCGGCTTATCGTGCCAGATCACTTGCCTGAGATCCCGCATATCGACCGGCTGCGCACAGATCGGGCAGATGTAAAAATGGTCGCCTTCGTTCTTGGGCGGGTCGGCGTGACGCCTGCTGGTGATCGGTGGGCCTAGGTCGGATAGCTTCGTCATTCCACTAAACATTCAATTTTGCTAAAATGTTCCGGGAACTGAATCCGCGCTTCGGATTTGAGTCTCGGCTGGCGACGCAACGGGTCAAGCACGCAGGTGGTCGGCTGCGTCAAACACCTGCGTGGCGAGGAAGACCTTCGGCATGCATCGCTACAGGATTTTCGGCAGGAATGAGGACGGACAGACCACCCCCCGCTGCTAGGCCTTCAGCCCACCGTCGGTGCTGGGGGATCGATCTTCACTAAGCGGTGTGCGGCCTCGACCAGACGCCGTTGCGCGCGGATCCTGCTGCAAAGCGCGATGTTCTCGGCCAGCATTTCTTCTGAGCGTTCAAGCGCGAGCTCGGTCCGCTTGATGCGTTCCCTGGCATTGGCCATCGCGCTTTCGTAGGGTTCCATCGTGTTCGTCATGATTACTAACTCAGGGCGGACCGGATCGTTCCCTCGAAGGTCAACACTGGACTGGCCATCGATGAGCATCCCGATCGCTTGGCAATGGGGTGCTGTGATCTAGCAATGTGGCAACAGGGACCATCCGAAAAACGACCTGTTGCGGACATAAATCATGGCAAATGGTGGCGTTCGAAATGAAGCAAGACCTCACTCGCTCCAATATCGATGCCCTCTCGTTTGTCATCTTCGTTTGGATGATCCGCTAGTTGCCGCAGATCCTCTTCCAAGCCGCCGAGAACGTCGATCGGCAATCTCCGTATGACCAGAGTTATACAGTGATACTTTTGAGCTCCGTCGGTTCCCTTAAGGATCCGCGAAATCGGATCAATCAGCGGTGCCCCAAGGTAACGAGGAAATCAGCGAGAGGTCTAGCTACCGGCCAGTTGCTATCGGCCGTCCAATCCAACAGTTCGTCCAGTATCGGCGCGATCGCGGGATAGCCCGCTTTGATAATGAAAGGGATAGAATCGACATCGTGCTTGCTCCGCGGCAGTAGCCTCTGTGCATCGATCATCTGAGACCACTCACGGCACATCGATCCTTGCGCTCTTTTTGAGCACCCGAAGATCGATGTCAACGTCCGCTTCCACCACCATCTGGTAGTGGGTCAGTCTGGAGGCGGTCGAAGGCGCTTTCGGTGGCGATATCGACTATGCCATGCTGGTCAAGCTTTACGGCAACTCGCCCGAAACAGCCAAGGGCCGCTACAGCCCCGCCGAATGCACTGGCGCTCGTAAGACGCCAATCGAGGGCAATCCCAACCCCCGGCGCGGGTATCCGTCGTGTTAGGCGAGGGGCCGCCTGCTACCCCATCCCGGCCATTGTCGACCGCCTGCTGATTGAGTTTTGACCCTTAGCACCTTCGGCAGGTCGTTTCCCGACTTCCTGCTTGGGATTGCTGCGCGAACCGATGGCGATGATCGCCAGTTGTTCGGCCAGCTCGCGGCGGCGGCGCAACCGGCGAACAGCAGATAGGCTTCGATCCGTCGCGGGCGTATACGTCGTCCAGATCGTCGGCTCATGGTGACCGAGCGCGATCAGCCGGCGTAGCGAGCGCATGATCTCGCCACGCGTCCGGCCAGCCTCAAGCATGCAATCGACGATGGCCTGAAAACCTGGGTCCATGGCCTCCTGGCAGTCGATCTCACGGTCCGCGTATTCCTCTTGCCGTCTTGGGGATCTTATCATCCAGGCTTCCTCATAGATATCGCTCGCCTTCGGCGCGGTGCTCGAAACAGAACCAGTGCGGCGCTGCTGAAAGCGTCGCGGCGGAGACAATCGCAGGCTTGTCGGATCCCGAAACCTTTTCCAAAGCGCCAGCATAAGCTGCCGCGTCGGCAACCGCCTGTAATTTCAAGCTGCTGTAATACCAATAGGAAGTCTCGACACCGAGGCCAGCACCGCCAACAACAATCGGCAAAGACAGGGCAAAAATAACGGCAATGTTGCCGCTCGTCCCGACGCCTCGTCGCAGACACCGGACAAACCGCCTCGATACACGGCGTGCCATTTCCATGGGGTATTTAAGGAAGAGATGGATGAAAGAATGGCTAAGGATTTCACTCCAATGATATGTCCGCTCGCTGGGACGGCCGGCACAAGCTCCCGCGGCCGCACTCCGCGAGCACGCTGCTAGTTGCTGGCCCTCTCGTCAGCCGGCGATCGGGTTAGCCTTTCCACAGTTTCAATGATTGCCTTTGCGAGTACTTCGCCCTCGTGGATAGGCTCGGGGCCGTAGAGCAGCAACACGGCTTCTTCGCTCGGCAACACGCCTGCCGCTCTATGTCGTCGCCTTCAATAACCCGATGCGAGATAGACAACCCTCTACTGGCGTTGAAGATCATCAAGGACATGTCACCGTCTGCTGCAGATTTTTTCGCCCTCGGCGCGCTCGAAACGAAACGCCTACGTTTTGTTGACAAGGATTCAAATCGCAAAAATTCAATTATGGAGGTGGCACGCTAGGCCGCGCGGTCCTCGACTACTCGTAACTTGTGCTTACGCGGCCTTTGGGGGCTGGCTACCTTGCCTTCGCCGCTTGTATGCCGCGCTAACTCGGCTATGGGACAGGGTCGGCCGAGCAAATAGCCCTGCAATTCATCGCAGGCTTCCGCACGCAAAAAGCTCAGTTCCGCATCCGTCTCGACGCCCTCTGCCAAGACGGGAAGCTTGAGACCTCGAGCGAGCCCGAAGACCGCGCGCATGACGGCGCCTCGTCGCTGGTATCCACCGCACGGACAGGGACTGGTCGACCTTGATTTTGTAGAACGGGAAGGCCCTCAGGTTTGACAGCGATGAGTAGCCGGTGCCGAAATCATCCATGGCGATCTGGACGCCAAGGTCTTTGAGCTTGTGCAAGACCGCGAGGGCCCGGCCAATATCCTTGATCAGCGACGACTCTGTAATTTCCAGCTCGAGGCGGGACGGCGCAGACCAAGGCCGCCAGGGCAACCAGACGCAAATCATGCTGCATCGCAATGCAGGTATAGACCTTCAACATACTCTTCCCCGAAGTTGGTTACGAGCTTCGGAGAAAAACCAACGGTCATACCTTGAAGAAATGCTTATGATGGCAATTCAACTTGACCACGTCGTGGGATGGGCATTCGCGGCACCGCTTTAGGTGTAAAGCAGCTATTCGCCGCCAGATGCTCGACGTCGACTTGGGCGCAAATCGGACCTAAATGTCGGATAAGATGCAATCCGAAAGCAGCCTTCCAAATCGTCGATAGCAGCCATGTCCTTGGAAAGTTCGACACCAAGATAGAGGCGTTCCGCTCCGTGCACGCCATGCGCGCACGCGTCTGGCTGCAATGCGTTAAGCCCGGGCTGATCGGCCGCGTCAAGCACCTGCGCGGCGACCTTGACCACCAGCAAGCTTGGCAGCCTGGGGGTTGTCCAGGCAATGCGGAGGATATGTCGGCAGACGAACGATGATCTACCGGATTAACTGGGGATTAGTTGCCATGCTGCTCGCCGGCGCCTTCATTCTGGCGTTGTGCCTGCGTCGTTAGCTTGTGGCAGGGCGGCAAAAGCCAAGTACTTCATGGGAGTAGCATCGAACCATAGATTTCCGTGCACGTCCGCGACAAGATTAGTTCATCGAACATGGAACTTTTGCCAAGCGGAGCCCTTCTTCACGTTGGAAAGGAGGAACCATGGCAAATCTCGGAAAACTAGCGATCGCAATGCTTGGGGTTTTAGCTTACCAGAATCGCGACAAAATCGGAGACATGATCCGTCGCGCACGAGAGCGCGATCCCAATAATCCGCAGGGCGGTATCGTGGACCAGTTGTCCAAGGGCGTGTCGGGCACAGCTCTAGGCGATATCCTCGACCGGTTCAGAACTGCGGGCGCAGGCGCCAAGGTGGACTCTTGGGTTGGCACCGGGCCGAACGAACCGATCGAGCCACGCGACGTGGAAACGGCCATAGACGAGGAGACGCTCACTGCTCTTTCTATGCAGACTGGCCTATCGCGGGAGGAGCTCATTGCCAGGATCACGCGAGATCTGCCCGAGGCTGTCAACAAGATGACGCCAAATGGCAAATTGCCAGCTGAGCCGACGCAAGGCTCGGATCAGACGACCCTGCTTGACGACGTGGCCCCGCCTACGACGCAAGCTAAAAATCCCGCGGGCCAAAGCGAAGTCTAGAGTGACAGCTCTACACCGGGGCGATCTGGTAAATGGCACACGCGCAGCGCCTGGGATGAGCGGGCAGGGCTAGCCCGGGTCTGAGCCAGCGAAAGCAATTTTCGGAGTTATCTGTTGGCCGCTCTACGTGATTCCCGCTGGGTCATCGATGTCGAGCCTCAGGTGGGACGAGAGTTCCCAGCGGCAACGCGCCTGGCTCTCACCGGCCGACGCGAGCTAATCGAGGCTGTTATAGAGGCAGCTACTGCCCTAGGCCTGTCCGTGGCTTCCGATGGGGCGAGCAGTAGCCGTTCGTTAGCTTGAGCGCCGGTTATCCTCGCCCCTCTACCATTTGTGCGCGGCCCAAAATAACCTGTTGATCTTCCGACGCAAAGTGCCAACAAATGGGCGCTTGTGGCTTATGGCCGGGGGCCGCCTCAGGTGAATGCTAAGACGAATTGTGAGCGCGAAGCCGTGGACCTTGTCCATGAGGCCATCCACAAGATCCCCTACGGTGGCACGGTCTCTGTCAAGGCCATTGTAGCAGCGGTTCGCCAAGATGGCCCTCATCTCGAATGCACGGACAAGGCGCTGATCGAGCTTATCGTGACGGCAGCTCCGGCGTTCGGACGCGCCGTAGCATTCGACCTCCACGAATTATGCTGCAGCAAACACGTCGTCCCTTTGCGGAACTCTTCAGCAATCAGAGAGTTGCGCACCAAAGATGATCGTTATGGCAACTCACGACAAAGACCGTGCCTTCCGAGAGTTGATCAGATCGGAAGGCTACCGACGCAAGCTTCGAGATCTGCTAAGATTGGACGGCGAACAGACTTTGCCACCGAGGCTTCTTGCGTTGGCGGTGGAGCTTCAGGAGGAGCTTGAGCGGGGAGGGATAGACTTCGCTGACGAGAACCCCTAGTCCACCAGCTACCAATCTCAGCCCTCCATATCCAGTGGCTCATGTTCCGGCTGCGCGTGCCACGTTGCCTGGCGCCGATCGCGCATGTCGAAAACTTGGCCACAGACCGGACAGGGGTTGAAATGATCAGCCTCGCATTTGCCCTGCCGCTTGCCGATTACGGGCGGCAGGTCAATATCCGAGAGTGCCACTGCCGGGCTTCGTCTTCGAAGCGCCGCAATGACCTCCGTTAGCACCGCACGGCTGGCCCCATGCCGCCGGATCAGCTCGCGCACTTGGTCGGACCGGACGCCGTTTTCCTTGGCGAAGCGGTGAATTTCTAGATCATTCCCAGGCGACAGTTGACCACGGTCTCGATCGGGCATCCTCGTCATAGTCGGACAGCACTCGTTCATGACTGCATTCTCTTGGCCTCACGCTCCAGCGTGGCCCGTTCGTTGCCGTGGCGGCGGATCAAATCCCTGACCTGCTCCGGTGTAATGCCATTCGACTTGGCGAAATGATCGACCTCGTAGTCTTCGTCGGCGGAAACCCGATTGCGGTCGCGGAAATCGCGCTTTGTCTTGTCGTCGGCCATTGATCGTCCTCCTGTTGGCCAAGCGAAACCGCGGGATTGGCCAGAAGGTTCCCGTAATTCGGGTTGCTTTAAAGAAACATTCGGCCTCGCTCTGCGTTCGGCTCTATGGAGCTGCCCTATGAGCGAGGATGATAGTAAGGGAAGGCCAGATAGCGGGGCTGCCGTCGAGACTTTGGCCCAGCAATTGGCCAGGCAAACAGGCATCTCGGAGTCTGATGCTCGGGTGCTGATCGAACTGATCGGCACCAATTGGAATTCATTGTTGCGTGAGGCCCGGCTGTTGAAATCGCGGCGTTGACACTAGGTGCCGAACGGACACGCTTGTGGCCGGCGTCCCTTGGGGGCGTTGGGGTAGATTGCCTGGTAGAGACACCGGCCGAGCGGATTGGGGTCCGCCGCAAGAGACAATTTCAGCAAGAGCTTCCATTCGGCAACCAGGATCGCGGAGCACGCTAAACAATTCGTTGATCAACGGCTTGCGATTAGCCTTGCACTGCGCAATTTTCGCGGCAGGGGCCATGATCACCGAGACTGACGCACCCTAGGCGCGGGCTCGTGCGATACTGTTTCGACATCTACCGTGACTAGGCCGGCTCCTTCGATCCGGACCGTCACCTTGCCGTTCTCGTCATCGACCCGAGTGACAAAGCCGGTGATCTCGACCTTCTGGCCGGCCCTTGTTCTCTTCGGTGTGTCGATCGAAAAGGGAAAGTTGTAAGAGGGTATGCTCACGCTCGACATGCCGTTGTCCAGCACCTTCAGGATTGTCACGGTGAGCGTGACTTCGTCGCCGATCTTTACCGCCATGGCCTAGGCTCCATTTCCAGCCGATCGTGCACGTCGGATAGTTTCGTCATGCTACTAAACATTCAATTTTGCTAAAATGTTCCGGAACCGATTGCCCGCCCTGCGGCTTGAATCGCGGTTCGGGGAGTCACAAGTGCATGAGTAGCGCCGCAGACCGGCTATCATTCATTGAGTTTCAATCGCCGACGTTGGTTGCGAAAGCTCCCGCGGGCAGCGACTGGCTGCACGAGGTCAAATACGATGGCTACCGCACGCAGCTAATTGTCGATGGCCGCACAGCACGAGCTTTCACGCGCCGCGGCTACGACTGGTCGCATCGATACAAAGGAATTGTCCAGGCAGCGGCGAACCTACCGGTTAAAGCAGCAATCATCGACGGGGAGGCTGTCGTCCTGGGCGAGACCGGGTTGCCGGACTACCAAGCCCTCGAGCGGGAATTGGGCAATCCATACTCGCCGAAGGTCATCTTCTATGCGTTCGACCTGCTGCACCTCAACGGTCGGGATCTCCGGCAACAGCCGCTGGTGAAACGCAAGGCCGCGCTAGAAAAGCTGGTGAAGGACAGGGCGCCGACACTGACCTATGCCGAGCATCTGGAGGTGAGCGGCAGCGACGTGTTTGAACATGCATGCCGGATGGGCTTGGAGGGGATCGTATCCAAGCGAGCGGATGCCCCCTATCGCTCAGGTGTGCAGACGAGCTGGCTCAAGGTGAAATGCATCAAGAGCGACACCTTCCCCATTGTTGCTTTCGTCGAGAAGCTCGGCGCCCATCCACGCCGCATTGCGTCCCTTTACATAGGCCGCTGGGAAGGCGATCGCCTGCTCTACGCTGGCAAGGCCCAAAGCGGCTACAGCTTGACGACAGCGCGGCATGTTAGAGAGCGGCTTGATCCACTGATCATCGGCAAGTCGCCTTTATCAGAGCCCATCGTGAAGCCGAAGGCGACCTGGATCAGACCAGAGGTCCTGGCCGAGGTGCAATTCAGCGGCGTCACCGATCGTGGCATCCTGCGCGAGGCAGTGTTCAAGGGCCTGCGCGAGGACCTCGTGACGATCCCGGCGAAGTCGCCCGCTTCAAAGAGACGAGAGGCAGTCGGGCAACATGGGGTTCCTCGCGAGAACATTCTGCAATTGCTTCCGGATGCGGTTTCGCCCTCCAAGGAAGAGCTTGTGCGCTACTGGGAGCGGGTTGCCAATCAAGCGCTGATCCATCTCGGCCGGCGACCGCTGAAGCTGGTCCGCCATGCTTTTGGGGCCACCTTCTACCACAAAGGCAAGCTGCCCGAGATTCCCGCGGCGGTACATCAGTTGCGCGTCCAGAAACGCGAGGGGGGCGAAGGCGTTCGCGTGTGGGTGGACGACCTTGCCGGTTTGCTCGGGCTGGTCGAGATGAATGCCGTAGAGGTGCATCCCTGGAACGCCACCGTTGACGATATCGAGCATGCTGATCGCGTCGTGCTGGACCTCGATCCGGGGGAGGGCATCGAGTGGGCGGAAGTGATCGAGACCGCGTTGGCGCTCCGCGACATCATGGAAGCGGCAGGTCTGGAGAGTTGGCCGAAGGTGACGGGCGGCAAGGGCATTCACTTAATGGGACCGCTTGAGACAAAGATGACCCACGACAGCGCCCGGCAATTGGCCAAGTCGCTCGCCCAGTGCCTTGTTGAGGCACGCCCCGGTCGTTATCTACTCTCTGCCGCTCCGGCAGCCCGAAGAGGTCGCATCTTTCTTGACTACCTTCGCAACGGACGTGGCAACACCGCGGTGGGAGCCTTCTCCCCACGAGCCCGACCGGGCTTCCCAATCGCCCATCCTGTAACGTGGAGCCAAGTTGAGCGGGGTATTCGGCCCGACGGTTTCACCATCGACCATCCGTTCCGAGCGGCTGCCCGAAGGGCGGCGTAGCCGCTCGCATTCGAAGCTTTTATGCTGCTTACCGG
>NZ_RZSX01000193.1:0-8493 GCF_004023105.1 Mesorhizobium sp. M5C.F.Ca.IN.020.32.2.1
CGCTCATTTATGCCATCGATTTGCCGCCATTGCTTCGGCAAAAATGCGGTTCCTGTCGAGCGCCGTCAACGGAATATCAACCATGATCGGCGATCATTGATGCGTGTCGCCCAAAAGTGCGCAGCGGTTTTGGGATAACGACATGCATAAAAAACAAAGGATAAAGCGCGTCGAAGCGCGCGCTTTAATATGGGAGCGGTCCTGTGGGGCGATCGCTTGGGGGTATGGTCGAGGGACCCACCTGCAGCAACAACCCATCAGCGGCCGGCTGAAACCGGTTCAGGAGTAGCGATGCGCCGTTTCGCGGCTTTCATCATGCTGACGCTGCTGGGCGCCTGCTCGACCGTCGACGATCTTGCGCCGTCCCTGCCGAGCGCCCCGACCGTTACGGTGCGCGCACCCCGTTTTGACGACTCCGACCCCCATAAGTGGGAAAGCGGGGCGCCGTGGAGCTATGCCGTTCACGGCACCGACGTCTCGAAATACCAGACCTCGGTCGATTGGCCGGCGGCCAGGGCCAGCGGCATTTCCTTCGTTTTCATCAAGGCGACGGAAGGCGGCGATCGCTTCGACGAGTATTTCAACGAGCATTGGAGCCGCACGAAAGCCTCAGGAATCCCCCGGGCGGCCTATCATTTCTACTATTTTTGCACGCCGGCCGCCACGCAAGCGCGGTGGTTCATCAAGAACGTGCCCAAAGACCGTTCGGCGATGCCGCCGGTTCTCGACATGGAATGGAACCCGCAATCGCCGACCTGCAAGCTGCGGCCCGATGCGGCCACGGTGCGCAGCGAGATGAGCACATTCCTCGAAATCGTCGAAAAACACTATGGCAAGAAGCCGATCATCTACACCTCGATCGATTTCTTCGACGACAACGGCCTATCGGCCTTCCGTGGCTATCCCTACTGGCTGCGTTCGGTGGCCGGCCACCCGCGCAAGAGATACGGCAGTCACCCGTTCACTTTCTGGCAGTACACCGGAACCGGTATTGTGCCGGGCATCCCCGGCAAGGCCGATATCAACGTGTTCAACGGCTCGGAAGCCGCCTGGAACAAGTGGCTGCGGCAGAACACCCGTTGACAGCGGGCCTGCCGCCTGCTTTTCGACACAGCCAAATGAAGGATGCTTGCAACCGCTGGTGATCTTCTTGGGGGATGGCGATGCGATTGCGCTTGGAAATTCTCGCGGCGCTGCTTCTGGCCGCTACGGCGGCGCCGGCGGTGGCACAGCAATGCGGCGGCGATTTCGAGGCATGGAAGCAGGGTGTAGCGGCGGAGGCCAGGAACGCCGGGGTCGGCACTGCCGGCCTTGAGGCGCTGGAAAAGGCCACCGCCGACAAAAAGGTGCTGGCGCGTGACCGCGCCCAGGGCGTCTTTACCCAGACCTTCATCGAGTTCTCGATCCGGATGATTTCGGCTTACCGGCTGAAGCAGGGCGCCGCCAATCTGAAAAAATACGCCGACGTCTTTGCCCGCGCCGACCAGGAATTCGGCGTCCAGCCGCCGATCATCGCCGCCTTCTGGGCGCTGGAGACCGATTTCGGCGCCGTGCAGGGCGATTTCCACACGCTGAACGCACTGGTCACGCTCTCGCATGACTGCCGCCGCCCGCAACTCTTTCGCCCGCAGATCACGCCGCTGCTGACCCTCATCGATCGCGGCGTCGTGCCGGCCGATGTCACCGGCGCCTGGGCGGGGGAAATCGGCCAGACACAGATGCTGCCGTCCGACTATCTCGGCCGCGGCATCGACGGCGACGGCGACGGTCTGGTTGACCTGCGCAGCAGCGCGCCGGATGTGATCATGACCACGGCCAACAAGATCATGTCGCGCGGCTGGAAACGCGACCAGCCCTGGATCGAGGAAGTCCGCGTGCCCGAGGACATGCCATGGGACCAGACCGGCCGCACCAACAAGCTGCCGCTGACGCAGTGGGCTCAGTGGGGTGTCACCAACCCCAACGGCACGCCGCTTGTCGACAACGGCCTAAAGGCAGGCCTCGCGCTGCCCATGGGCCGCAAGGGGCCGGCTTTCCTCGTCTACGACAATTTCGACGTCTACCTCGAGTGGAACCAGTCCTTCACCTATGCGCTGACCGCGGCAAATCTCGCCGCGCGGCTGGCGGGTGCGCCGCAATTCGATCCGCGCAATCCCGAACCCGGCCTCGACGGCGATCAGATGAGGGCATTGCAGACAAAGCTCGAGGCCAAAGGCTATGACGTGGGAACGGTCGACGGCATCCTGGGCACCAATACCCGCGAGGCGATCCGCAAGGAGCAGAAGCGGCTAGGCTTGCCGGTCGACGGCTGGCCGACACCGGAGCTTCTGGCGAAGCTTTAAAGCGGGTCATCGCCTGGCAAGCAGGAAATCGATGAAGGCGCGCAGGGCCGGTGGAACCTGTCGAGAGCTCGTATGATATAGGTAAAAGCCCGGAAATCGGGGTGACCAGGCTTCGAGAAAACGGATGAGCTTGCCGGCTTCGATCCACGGCCGAACTTGGTAATCCAGCATGTAGGCCACGCCGACCCCATCCAGGGCCGCCCTGATCATCAGTTCCGTGTCGTTGACCGTCAAACCGCCGTTGACGGCTATTTCCAAGGCGCGTTGGCCTCGCGCGAACTCCCATCGATAGATGTTGCCGCCACCGGGCCACTGGAAATTGATGCAGCGGTGCTGATGCAACTCCTGCGGATGACGAGGTATGGTCCGGTTCTCGAGATAGGCTGGAGCGGCCACCGCGGCCATCTGCAAATCTTCGCTCAGCTTCACCGCCACCATATCCTTCTCCAGCCGCTCGCCGAGCCGGATTCCGGCATCGAACCGCCCCTCGACAATGTCGGTCAGCATATCGTCGATGATGACGGTCAGCGCGATATCGGGATAGGCGCGCTGAAAATCGCCGAGGATGGGAGCAATGAAACGCATGGCAGCGATGCGTGGAACGTTGATGCGCAGCGAGCCTGCCGGCCGATCGCGTGATGCATGAGCGTCGGCGACAGCGCCTTCCAGTTCGCTGAATGCCGGAGCGAGGCGGGCAAACAGCGTTTCGCCTGCTGCGGTCGGCGACACGCTGCGGGTCGTGCGGTTGAGCAGCCGGACACCGACACGCTCTTCCAGCCCGCGGATCGTCTGGCTAAGCGCTGGCGGCGAAACCCTGAGCCTGGCCGCGGCGCGGACAAAGCTGCCCTCCTCGATGATCGCTGCAAACGCCTTGAGCTTGGAAAACTCGGTTCCTCGCATTATATACCTCCAGCTTAACGAGTTGCTTAGATAATAGCCCATTATTTGATCAATAGCATGCTCCTAGCTTTCGAGAGATGGAACCGTCGCTCTATTGAAGCGGCCGCAACACCAGTCGAAAGGAATGCTTCATGTCTCAGTCGCTCAAAGGCAAAACCGCGCTCGTGACGGGCAGTTCGCGCGGCATCGGCCGCGCCATCGCCGAGGGGCTAGCGGCAAACGGGGCGACCGTCGTCGTCAACTATGTCGGTAACGAGAAAGCCGCCCAGGAGGCCGTTGCCGCCGTCCGCGAGAGTGGCGGAAAAGCTCTTGCCATTCAGGCCGACATCTCCAGCGTTTCCGACATCCGCCGGCTGTTCGATGAGACCGAAAAGCAGATGGGGGCAATTGACATCGTTGTCGCCAACGTCGGCGTCGCCGTCATAAAGCCGCTGGTCGAGGCCACCGAAGCCGACTTCGACCACGTCTTCGGCGCCAACGCCAGAGGCACCTTCTTCACGCTTCAGGAAGCGGCGCGCCGCGTGCGCGACGGTGGCCGCATCATCGCCGTCTCTACCGGTGGAACCAAGATGTTCTTCACGCAGACGGCCCTTTATCTCGGCAGCAAAGGAGCCGTCGAGCAGTTCGTCCGCGTCCTCTCGCGCGAACTCGGGCCGCGCCGCGTCACCGTGAATGCGCTTTCGCCAGGCTTTACCGACACCGACCTGCTGCCCGAGCGAGATCGCGCGATCGCCGCCGGCATGTCGCCTTTCGGCAGGATCGGAGCGCCGCGCGATGTTGCCGACGTCGCGGTTTTCCTCGCCTCCGACCAAGCCCGCTGGCTGACCGGCGAGAACATTCAGGCCGGCGGCGGAGTGGCCTGACCTACATGGTCTAATCCGCCATCGTCTCCAGGCTGGCAAACCCTTGCGGCGCGTCCCCTTCGTCGAACGGCGTCGTCACTTCGACGAAGGTGTCGGGATAGAAGCCATTGAAGCGTGTCCTCAGCGACAGCGAATAGGCGCCGATATGACCGATCTCGATCCAGTCGCCGGTATCGACCGTTTCCGGCAGCCAGAACGGCCGCGACAGGATATCGACGGAATCGCAGGTCGCGCCGCAGACCTTGAACGGCACAATGGTCTTCTCCTCGCCATTGCGCGAACGGATCGCCGGGTCTGGGATGAAGCGCGCCGGCAGCGTGATCTTGCCGGTCCATGAATCCGACAGCGACGCCCAAATGCCGTCATTGATGTAGAGCCGCTTGCCCTTGCGCAGCAGCACGCGCACGATCAGTGACAGGCAGCGCGCCACGATCACCCGGCCCGGCTCCGCCACCAGCGGCATCTGGTCGAACTGATATTCGTTCAGGTCGCCCGACAGCCGCGACATGATCTGGCCGAGCGACGGCATCTCGATCAGCTTGCGGTTGGGATCATGGCCATATTCGGCGGGAAAACCGCCGCCGACATCGAGCCCGGCAATGTCGAAGCTGACGCGGTTGCGCACCCAGTCGGCCGAGGCCAGCGCCCGCTCATAGGTGTCGGGATCCTCGATCTGGCTGCCGACATGGAAGCACAGCCCGACCTTGTAGCCCGTCCGGTTCAGCCGTTCGGCCAGCTCGACCGCATTGGCCGGTCCGGCGCCGAATTTCTTCGACAGTTCGTAGGCGGCCGATCCTTTTGTCTGGATGCGCACGAATACAGTGATCGCACCCGGATCGATATCGAGCGCCCGCACCACGCGGGTCAGCTTGGTGATCTCGTCCTCATGATCGAGCGAGATGACCCGGATGCCATATTTCTCCAGCGCCAGCTTGATATCCGACTGTGCCTTGACCGGATGCATGTAGAGCATCTCGGCGTCGGGCGAGACCGCGCGCACGGCGGCGAATTCGCCGGGCGAGGCCACGTCGAAAGTGCCGACGCCGGCCTCAACCAGCGCCTTCAGCACGATCTGCTCGCCGTTGGTCTTGACCGCATAGGCGGTCTTGCCGGGAAACATGCCCATGAACTGCGCGGCGTCCGCCTTCAGCACCTGCGGGCGAAAGCAATAAATCGGATCGTCCGGGCGAAGCGCCAGCGCCGCTTCGCGCGCATTTTCGAATCGCTGCATGGACGAATCCCTTGACCTAGACTGCGCACAATTAATCCAACCTATGCGGGAATGAAAACAATTCTGTGTCTCGCGGCCCGAACGCCGCGGCGCTACGCCAGATGATGGGAATGCTAGCCCACCGGTCTGGTTTCGGGTGGCCCTTGCCGTCGAACAGGATATGACCTGAACAGACGCCTGATTGGCTTGATTCAGAGCCATCTGGGAGGACGATCCATGGCAATGCGCGGACCTATGGCCCTGAAAGACTGGGCACAACTTCTGCTGTTAGGTGCGATCTGGGGTGGCTCGTTCTTCTTTGCCCGCATTGCGGTTGCCGAGATTCCCCCGCTGGTGCTGGTGCTGTTTCGCGTCGCCATCGCGGCGCTGGCGCTGCATCTCTATCTCGGCCAGCGCGGTCCGTCGTTCCGCCTCGCCTTGCCGCATGCCGGTCTGTTCTTCCTGCTGGCGCTCGTCAACAACGTCATTCCCTTCTCGCTGATCTTCGCCGGCCAGACCGAACTTGGCGCCGGTGTCGCCTCGGTGCTCAATTCGACGACGCCGTTCTGGACGTTAATCCTCGCCAACGCGCTGACATCAGACGAAAAACTCTCCTGGAACAAGCTTGCCGGGATCGCGCTCGGCATCGTCGGCACGGCGGTGATGATCGGTCCCGGCCTCCTTGCCGGGCTGGGCGGACCGGTCTGGGCGAAATTCGCGCTGGTCGGTGCGTCGCTGTCCTATGCGGTCGCCCTGATGATTGCCCGCCGCTTCAAGGGCGTGCCTTCATCGGTCATCGCCACGGGACAATTGACCGCCTCGACCATTATCATGATCCCGATCGTGCTGCTTAGCCACGGCACTGCCAACCTGTTTTCGGCCTCGCCGCCGGTGTGGGCAGCGGTGTTGGCGCTGGCCCTGCTGTCCACCGCCTTCGCCTACATCCTTTATTTCAACCTCGTCGCCTCGGCCGGCGCCACCAACGCCTCGCTGGTCACGCTGATCGTGCCGGCCAGTGCCATCCTGCTCGGCTTTCTGTTCCTGGGCGAGCGGCTCGAATTGTTCGAGCTCGGCGGCATGGCACTGATCGCGATGGGCCTCGTCACCATCGACGGCCGCCTGTTCGGCCGCCAGCATTAGAGCTTCGTATTGGACGCGCAAACGACGCTCTAACTCGTTGAACTTCGCATCGACCCGAAAATCGATTCCGACCTTCGGCTACGGTAGCGCTGTCATATCCATCCTCGCCCCAGCTTCGTCACATTTTATGCACAGGTCCGAAGCGGGATTTTGCCGAAGAGTTTCAAGACCTAACGGCAAATGGCCGGTCGTGAATTCCACAATGTCGTCGCATTGCAGCATATTTTCCGCTTGCCTGTGGCACAAATGACCCTAGACTCTGGCCATAGCTCTTTAAGAGGAGGCTATGACGTGGGACTCACGAGGCCAATCAACGCATTGATGATCTGTGCTGCGTTTGCATTCATCGGAGCCCTAATTATGGGTTTTCTTCCGTAGACCCGCCAAAGCAACGGAAGATCCGCACCGAATAGTCCAAGTCATTGAAAAGGCCGGGTTTTTACCCGGCCTTTTTTGCATTTCCAAAGACTCGACGAGACTTACGCCGCAGCAGACCCCGCAGCTTCAGCCTCATGCGAGCGGATGCCGATCATGTGGCAGACGGCGAAGACCAGATCGGCCCGGTTCATCGTATAGAAATGGAAATCACCGACGCCGCGCTCGACAAGGTCCAGCACCTGCTCGGCCGCCACCGCGGATGCCACCAGCGCATGCGTCTGCGGGTCCTTCTGTAGCCCGTCGAAGCGCTCGGCCAGCCATGCCGGCACCAGCGCGCCGCAGCGCGACGAGAAATTGGCGACCTGGGTGAAATTGTGGACCGGCAATATGCCCGGCACGATCGGGATGTAGATGCCGGCCCGCCGTGCCCGCTCGACATAGCGCTCGTAGAGGTCATTGTCGAAGAAGAACTGGGTGATCGCCCGCGTCGCGCCATTGTCGACCTTGCGCTTCAGCATGTCGATGTCGGTGGCGAAATCCGGGCTCTCCGGATGCTTTTCCGGATAGGCGGAGACCGAGATGTCGAAATCGCCGACACTCTTCAGCGCTCCCACCAGTTCGGCGCCATTGGCATAGCCGTCCGGATGCGGACGGTAGGCGGCGCCGACGCCCTCGGCCGGGTCGCCGCGCAAGGCGACGAAGCGGGTGACACCCATCTCGGCAAATTCCTGAATGACCTCATCGACCTCGTGACGCGCCGCATCGACGCACGTCATGTGCGCCGCCGGCGTCAGCGCCGTTTCGTTGAGGATGCGCTTGACCGTGCGTGCCGTGCGCTCGCGGGTCGAGCCGCCGGCGCCATAGGTGACGGAGACGAATTTCGGCTTGAGCGGCTGCAGCCGGGTAACTGTGTCCCACAGCCGTGCTTCCATTTCATCGCTCTTCGGTGGGAAGAACTCGAACGAAACCCGGATCTTGTCACCAATGTCAGGGCGGCGGGAAAAGCGGAACTGGTTCATCAGGCGGTTTCCCCTATCGGATAGGCATTGGCCGGTTGTGCGTGGTTGGAAGGATCGGCGATCAGCATGCGCTGGTCACGGCCGAGCCACAGTTTTACGGTGAGCCTGGCCTCGTTGCCGCCGCGCGGCTCGAATTCCTGGCTGTCCTCGAGGTCGAGCCCGGCATCGGAAAACCACTCGGTGATCTGCCGGTCGGAAAAGCCGAGCCGCACATGCGCGTGCGCGTCGCGCAGGAATTCCAGCGCGTGCGGAGCGAAATCGACGATCACCAGCCGGCCTGCCGGGCGCAGCAGCCTTGCTGCCTCGCGGATGGCGCGGGCGGGATCGTCGAGATAGTGCAGCACCTGGTGGATTGTAACGAGATCGAAGGCATCGCGCTCGACCGGCGGCGCAAAAATGTCGCCCTGGCGCACCTGCGCATTCGAAATGCCGGCCTTGTCGAGATTGGCGCGCGCCACCGTCAGCATTTCGCGCGACATGTCGATGCCGATGCCGCGCCGGTAGAGCGGCGAAAAGATCTCGAGCAGCCGCCCGGTTCCGGTGCCGAGATCGAGCATCGACTGGAACGGCCGCTTGCCGACGAGCTTGAGCAGCGCCGCCTCCACGGCGCGGTCCGGCACATGCAGCGAGCGGATATGGTC
>NZ_RZSX01000194.1:0-8474 GCF_004023105.1 Mesorhizobium sp. M5C.F.Ca.IN.020.32.2.1
CAATATAGGGAAGACCGGCTTCCTTCAGCCGATCGACGCCGATCGTGGTTCTCGGCAATTGCATCAGCGACAGGATGCCTTCCTGCATGCGGGCGCCGCCGGAGGCCGCGAACAGGATCAGCGGCCGCTTGCGTTGCACAGCAACCTCAAAGCCACGAACGATGGCATCGCCGGCTGCCATGCCGAGCGAGCCGCCCATGAAGGCGAAGTCCTGCACGGTCACCACCACCGGCAGGCCCTCGACGGTCCCCAGCGCATTGATGATGGCGTCCTCCAGCCCGGTCTTGGCCTTGGCCTCCTTCAGCCGGTCGGTGTAGCGCTTCTCGTCGCGGAATTTCAGCGGATCCTGCACCACCTTGGGGTTTTCGAGCATCTCGTACTTGCCGTCGTCGAAGAAGAATCTCAGCCGCTCCTTGGCCGAGATCTTCATGTGATGGCCGGAGGACGGGATGACGAACTGGTTCTGTTCCAGATCCTTGTGGAAGACCATCTCGCCGGTCTCCGGATCCTTGATCCAGAGGTTCTCAGGCATGTCGGTGCGCCGGCCGAGCATCGAATTGATCTTCGGGCGAACGTAGTTGGTGATCCAGTTCATCGCTTCGGCTCCTGTCCTGACGAAGAGTTAGACCATGGACTCGAAAAGGGGAAACCGGTTTTCGGTGGATTCATGGTCAACCAGAAGATCAAGACTATTCGGCGGCAGCAAGGCGAGCGGTACGCACGCCTTGCGAAAGCCCGCTGACCAGCGTGGCGACCGCCTCGGCCGGATCGGCGGTCTTTTCGCCCTTCGGCCCCAGAACATTGGCGACCGCATTGACGATCGCGGTGCCTACGACGACGCCGTCGGCCGACGCCCCGATGATGCGTGCCTGCTCGGCGGTCTTTACGCCGAAGCCGACGCAGACCGGCAGGTCGGTATGCCCCTTGATGCGCGTGACCGCCGCCGCCACCTTGCCGGTGTCGGCAAGTGCCGAGCCGGTGATGCCGGTCATCGACACGTAATAGACGAAGCCGGAGGTGTTCTGCAGCACCTTGGGCAGGCGCTTGTCGTCGGTGGTCGGCGTCGCCAGCCGGATGAAATTGATGCCGGCCTTGAGCGCCGGAATGCACAATTCCTCGTCCATCTCCGGCGGCAGGTCGACGACGATCAGCCCGTCTATGCCGCTGGCCAGCGCATCCCTGAGAAAGCGGTCGACGCCGTGGATGTAGATCGGATTGTAGTAGCCCATCAATACGATCGGCGTTTCATTGTCGGCGGCACGGAATTCCGACGCCATCTTCAACGTCTTGACCAGGGTCTGGCCGCCTTTCAGCGCGCGCAGGCCGGCGGCCTGGATCGCCGGGCCGTCGGCCATCGGATCGGAAAACGGCATGCCCATTTCGATGATGTCGGCGCCTGCCTTGGGCAGTGCCTTCATGATCGACAGGGCGGTGTCGTAGTCCGGGTCGCCGCTCATGAAATAGGTGACGAGCGCCGGGCGGCCCTCGGCCTTCAGCTTGGCCATGCGGCGGTCGATGCGGGTGGTCATGATCAGATCTCCATGCCCAGCATATTGGCCACCGTATGCACGTCCTTGTCGCCGCGGCCGGACAAATTGACGATGACGATCTGGTCCTTGTCCATGGCGGGTACGATCTTCACCGCATGCGCGATGGCATGGGCGGATTCGAGCGCCGGGATGATGCCTTCGACGCGTGTCGTCAGCTGGAACGCCTCCAGCGCCTCGTCATCGAGGATCGGCACATAGTCGACGCGGCCACTGTCGCGCAGCCAGGAATGCTCCGGTCCGACGCCCGGATAATCGAGGCCGGCCGAGATCGAATGCCCGTCCATGATCTGCCCGTCCGCGTTCTGCAGGAGGTAGGTGCGGTTGCCGTGCAGCACGCCGGGCGCGCCGGCGCTCATCGAGGCGCAATGCTCGATGCCATCGAGGCCGCGGCCGCCGGCCTCGATGCCGATGATGCGAACCTCTTTGTCGTCGAGGAAGGGATGGAACAAGCCGATGGCGTTCGAGCCGCCGCCGACGGCGGCGATGATCGTGTCCGGCAGCCGGCCTTCCTGCTCCAGGATCTGGGCGCGCGCCTCGGTGCCGATCACCGACTGGAAGTCGCGCACCAGCTCCGGATAGGGGTGCGGGCCGGCGGCGGTGCCGATCAGGTAATAGGTGTCCTCGACATTGGTCACCCAATCCCGGAGAGCTTCGTTCATGGCGTCCTTGAGCGTGCCGTGGCCGGCGGTCACCGGCCGCACCTCGGCACCGAGCAGCTTCATGCGGAAGACGTTCGGGCTTTGCCGGGCGACGTCGGTAGCGCCCATGTAGACGACACACGGAAAGCCGAAACGCGCCGCAACGGTGGCCGACGCCACGCCATGCTGGCCGGCGCCGGTCTCGGCGATGATACGCTTCTTGCCCATGCGCTTGGCCAGCAGTATCTGGCCGAGGCAGTTGTTGATCTTGTGCGAGCCGGTGTGGTTCAAATCCTCGCGCTTGAAGTAGACCTTCGCGCCGCCGCCCAGGCCCTTCGCCGAGGAAACCTCGCGAAGATGCCTGGTCAGGCCTTCGGCGAAATAAAGCTTCGAGGGCCGCCCGGCATAGTGGGTCGAAAGGTCCGTCAGCTCGGCCTTGAAATCCGGGTCGTCCTTAACCTCGTTCCAGTGCCGCTCCAGGTCGAGGATCAGCGGCATCAACGTTTCGGCAACGAAACGACCGCCGAAGATGCCGAACATGCCTTGCTCGTCGGGTCCGGTGCGGAAGGAATTGGGTGTCGCCGGCCTGTTCATCGCCGATCTCCTAGCTTGTGGTTTGAAGCACGGTCAGGCGGCGCGGTTGTCGCGCGCTGCCCTGACGGCCCGGAAAAACTGTTCGATCAGCGCCGGATCCTTGACGCCCGGTGCGCTTTCCACGCCCGAGGAAATGTCTAGTCCGGGCGGGTTGGCAAGCCGAAGGGCATCACCGATATTGGCGGCGTTGAGTCCACCGGAAAGCATGTAATCGACGCCTGCGTCAAGGTCGGCCAGAACGCGCCAGTCGAAGGCAATGCCGTTGCCGCCCGGCAGTTCCGAACCCTTCGGCGGTTTGGCGTCGAACAGGAAACGGTCGGCAATGCCGACGAGGGGTCTTATCCGCTCCAGGTCGGCAGTCTCGCTGACCGGCAGCGCCTTCATCACCGGCAGGCCATAGCGGGCCTTGATCTCGGCCACCCGCTCCGGCGTTTCCGAGCCATGCAGCTGCAGCATGTCCGGGCGCATTTTTTCGACGATTTCATCCAGAAACGCATCGCCGGCGTCGACCGTCACGGCAACCGCCTTGGCCATGCCGACTGCCGCTTCGCGCAAGCGGCCGGCCTCCGCCGGCTCGACATAGCGCGGGCTTTTGGCAAAGAAAATAAAGCCGACATGGCTGGCGCCGCCGGCCAATGCCGCGGCCAACGCCTTGTCGGTCTTCAATCCGCATATCTTGATGTCGAGCGCCATGACGCGGGGATTGGCACGAAACGGCAAAAGAGTCGAGAAAAAGCATCCTGTTTGCCGCCGGCGCGGAACGCGCTACCTATCTAGATAAGAATGCGGAACGCGCTACCTTACTTCAGACAGCACAGGCGGGAGCAAACAAGCATGGCAGACCAAACCGTCGCCCAACTCAGGCAAAAGCTCGCGCAAGCCCGCGAGGTCATCGCGCATCTGATGGACAAGGCCGCATTCAACGGCGCCGAGGCACACCGCGCGCTCGACTATTTCAGCAACGATGCCTTCGAGAAGAATTTCTTGCCATGGCCGCGCCATACCGACGAGGGCTTGCGTCCTGAAGAGCTCAACGCTGCCAACGACGACTGATCGGGCGATCTACTCGAACATGATCGCTTGCAGCGCGCCGCCATTGCGCTTGAGCCAATCCTTGCAGCGCTCGGTGTCGGGACAGAGCTGCTCGCACAATTTCCAGAATTTTGGGCCGTGGTTCATCTCCTTGAGATGTGCCACCTCATGCGCGACGAGGTAGTTTATGACCGGTCGCGGCGCCATCATGATGCGCCAGGAGAACGACAGGTTGCCGTCCGACGTGCACGATCCCCAGCGGCTCGACGTGTCCTTGAAGCGGATTGCCTTGGCGCGCTTACCGACCGCCCCGGTATGCTTGACCACCAGCGCCTCGATTTCGCGCTTGGCTTCGCGCTTGAGAAAATCGGCGATGCGGCGCGGCAGGTGCACACGATCGCCATGCACGATCATCAGCGGACCGCGTTCGTCGCGCGACAGCGTGACGGTCCCGCGTTTCGAAGGCTCATGAACGATGCGATGCGGCACGCCGCGCACCGGTATCTTGATGCCCGGCCGCACCTGCGGCCGGTTGGGCACCTTGGCCAGCCGCTGCTCCAGCCAGTCCTGATGGCGATCGAGAAATTTTTCCACTTCGCCTCGGCGCAGGCCCGGCGGCACGGTGATGCGCAGACCACGGCCGCCGGAATCGATGCGCAGCGTCAGGCGCCGTGCCCGGTCGCTCTCGACGATCTTCAGCGGCAGCGTGCGGCCGGCAACACAATGCTCCCGCTCCACAACGGGGGCGGGCCTGGGTTTGGTCAGGTTGCGGAAGAAGCCGAATGACATGGCGGGACGATACGTGATTCGAGGAAAACGAATAGGACATAAAAGAAACGGCGCCGCTGACGCGACGCCGTTCTGATTATTTATATCAGGCCAAGTGCCTTACTCGTCCAGTAGCCCTGGCGTGGATTTGCCACCGTTGCCAGTCCCCGTCGAGCCGGTCGATCCACCAGTTGTAGGAGATGTCGGCTTGTTGCGGTTCGCCATGAAGCGATCGAACTCTTCCTGGTCCTTGGCGCGACGCAATTCCCTGGCATATTCGTCGAACTCGCTCAGCATCTCGTCGAGCTTGCGGCGCTCTTCATTGAGCCGCTCGAGTTCTTTTTCGCGCCAGTCGTCGAAAGCGACGTTGCCGGTGCGGGCGGAGCCGTGGCCCCAGCGCGCCGCTCTGTCGGAACCGCGGCGGCAGCCGGCGAAGATGCCGTCGGTCGCGCGGTTGACGTCGCGCTTGAAGCCGTCAAGCCGGTCGCCCCAGATGATGTAGGCGAGCATGGCGAGGCCGAGCGGCCAGAACACCATGAAGCCGATCACCATCAGTGCGATGGTCGCCGGCGTCCAGGCCGGACGGATCAATGCAGATGTGTTCATTTTCTCCCAATCCTTCAGTTGGAGACAGCCAATCCCGGCTGCGTGGAATCGAAATGGGATGGGAAAAACGGCGATTCAAGACAGTGCCGGCCAAAACCGGACAAGCGGCTGAAATGATTATCGCTTTTTGAGGGTTTCGAGGAAAAGCACGACCAAACCGGCGATCAGCCCCCAGAATGCCGCGCCGACGCCGAAAAGCGTCAGCCCCGAGGCGGTGACGGCAAAGGTGACGGTGGCGGCCATGCGTTCGCTCTCCTCCTTCAAGGCAATGGACAGCGCGTTGGTGAGCGGCGCCATCAGCGCCAGCCCGGCCACCAGCACGATCAGGCTCTGAGGCAGCACGGCGAAGATCGCCACCAGCGAGGTGCCGAAAATGGCGAAGACGAGATAGGCAAGCGCGTAGAAGGGGCCGGTCTTCCAGCGCTCGCCCGGATCGGGATGCACATCGGGGCTGGTGCAGATCGCCGCCGAGATCGCCGCCAGATTGGTGGTCGAGGCCCCGAACGGCGCCGACAGCAGCGAAAGCAGGCCGGTGACGCCGATCAGCGGGCCAGGTTCCGGGTGATAGCCTGCGGCCCTCAGCACGGCGAGGCCGGACAGGTTCTGCGAGGCCATGGTGACGAGATAAAGCGGCAGCGCCAGGCCAATGATCGCCGTGACGGTGAACTGCGGCGCAATCAGCGTCAACGTCGAAAGTTCCGGGGTCGGCAGGCCACCGACCCGGCCGGTGAGGAAGGCGGCAGCGCCGCCGCCGACCAGCACCGCCAGCACCGAGAGCGCCGGATTGAACAGGCGGATGACAAAGAAGGCGGCGATCAGCGGCAGGATCAGCCACGGGTCGACGGGAATGGCCTTCACCGCATTGATGGCGAAGGTGACGACGATGCCGGCCAGCATCCCCGACGCGACCGAGGCCGGTATCCTGGCGATCAGCTTGGTCAGAGGCCTGAACAGGCCGGTGGCAATCAGCAAAATCCCGGTGACGATGAAGGCGCCGACGGCTTCGCCGATCGAAAAGCCGCTCGATGCCGCGATCAGCGCCACCCCCGGCGTCGACCATGCGGCGATGACCGGCATCCTGGTGCGCCATGACAGCCACAGGCTCTCGATCGCCATGGCGAGGCAGATCGCCGTCACCCAGCTCGCGGTTTCGACCTGCGTCGCGCCGACCGCCTTGGCGGCGGCGATGACGATGGCCAGCGTGCCGCCGAAGCCGACAATCGCCGCGACGAAGGCGGATACCGGAATGGAAATGCGCATGTCCCTAGCCTGCCTGCCGCACCATGGCGTCGAGCGCCCGCACCAGCATGTCGAGATCCTGAGGCCGCGACAGGCGGTGGTCGCCGTCGGGGATCAGCGACAGCGTGACGTCGTCGGCCGGCAGCAGGCCGACCAGTTTCAGCGCATGGCTCGGCGGCACGTCGGCATCGGCCAGCCCTTGCAATATGTGGACGGGGCAATGGGTGTCGATCGGCCCGTTCATTGTCAGGTTGTTGCGGCCGTCCTCGATCAGCGCTCGGGTGTAGATGTAAGGCTCGGCCGAATAGTCCGACGGCTCCGCGAAAAAGCCCTTCTTGGCAAGATCGCGCTTCTGCGCTTTCGTCAGCGCCGGCTCGACCAGCTCTGCGGTGAAATCCGGCGCCGGCGCCAGCAGCACCAGGCCGGCGATGCGGTTCTGGCCTTCCTTGTGCAATTCTTGGCGCAATTCCTGGATCATGCGCAGCGCGATCCATGCGCCCATCGACGAGCCGACCAGGATTTGCCTGCCTTGCGTGAAATGGCGGAAGACAGCGAGGCTTTGCGAAAGCCATTTCGAGACGGTGCCGTCGGCAAAGGCGCCGCCCGATTCGCCATGACCGGAATAGTCGTGGCGCAGGAATGCCCGGCCTTGCCCGCTCGCCCATTCCGCCAGCTTCTCGGCTTTGGTGCCCAGCATGTCCGACTTGTAGCCGCCGAGCCAGACAATGCCTGGCGCGGCACCCCCAGCGCGCCTGACAGCGATGCTGGTTCCGTCGACATCGAGAAAAACCGGTGCGGTCACGGCGAACTCCTCACGCAAGTCTTTTGACATAGCTGGCGGTTCAACGAAAAGTGCTCGGCAAGTTTCTTCGTTTGGTGCAGGCAGAAGTCAGGCAACAGGTGATTTCCTGTGAACGCTGTGCTATTGACTTCGGCCGCGCGCTCACCACATTGGCGCGTTCGCAATCTGAATTGAAAATCCTGAACGAAACGGCTCAAGGAGACCACGACCATTCGCAGACCTTTCAAAGCAACGGCGCCCACCAAGGAGGGCCCGCGCTCCAACCGTGACATCCGGGTTCCCCGGGTCCAACTTATCGACGCCGAAGGCCACAACCATGGCGATGTCTCCATCAATGACGCATTGCTGCTCGCCGAAGAGGCTGGGCTCGATCTGGTCGAGATATCGCCCAACGCAGTGCCGCCCGTCGTAAAAATTCTCGATCTCGGCAAATTGAAATACGCCAACCAGAAGAAGGCGGCCGAGGCGCGCAAGAACCAGAAGGTCATCGAGATCAAGGAGATCAAGATGCGCCCGAACATCGACAGCCATGATTACGAGACCAAGATGAAAGCGGTCCGGCGGTTTTTCGAAGAAGGTGACAAGGTCAAGCTGACATTGCGCTTTCGCGGCCGCGAGATGGCGCATATGGAACTCGGCATGCAGCTTCTGAATAAAGTTCGTGAGGAAGTGGCGCCCATCGCCAAGGTCGAAGCCGAACCGAAACTCGAAGGCCGCCAGATGATGATGGTGCTAGCGCCCCGCTAAGCGATCCCGTCGAAAGCAAAGGCCGCTTCGGCGGCCTTTTGTTTTGTTTTGTCTTCGCCATGATTTCTCCGCAAGTTGCATCGACAAGGATTCGGGTTGCCGGTCCTCGCGGCGAAAGGATTGTCCCATGGCCGCTGCGGCACGTTCTCCGATTGAACAGTCGT
Organism: Mesorhizobium sp. M5C.F.Ca.IN.020.32.2.1; assembly: GCF_004023105.1. Taxonomy (NCBI): domain Bacteria; kingdom Pseudomonadati; phylum Pseudomonadota; class Alphaproteobacteria; order Hyphomicrobiales; family Phyllobacteriaceae; genus Mesorhizobium; species Mesorhizobium sp. M5C.F.Ca.IN.020.32.2.1. The sequence goes on from NZ_RZSX01000194.1 coordinate 8,141, forward strand.
TTGACGAAATGGGCCGCTATCAGCGGCGCCGGCGCGTCCTGCTGGCGCTGCTGATCGGTGCTTTTTGCGCTTTGCTGATCTTCGGCGGCTCCACGCACGATGAACTAGGCCACGAACGCATAGAGGGGCAGTACGGGATCGCCCTGATACTGATCGGGATCGGCGGCCGGCTCTGGTCGATCCTCTATATCGGCGGCCGCAAGTCGGCCGAAGTGGTTGCCACCGGGCCATATTCGGTGATGCGCAACCCGCTGTATTTTTTCTCCACCGTAGCGGCCGCCGGCATCGGCGCCCAGACCGGCAGCGTGATCGTCTCGGTGGCGTCGGCGGTTTT
>NZ_RZSX01000195.1:0-8464 GCF_004023105.1 Mesorhizobium sp. M5C.F.Ca.IN.020.32.2.1
GCTCCATCTCTCAGCCGCCGCGTGTCGCCGAAACCGCGACGGAAAGCGGGCGCATCGCGTCCCACTCCTCGAAGCGCAGCGGTCGGTTGTCCATGCAGGACGGCAGACGGAAACCGTACTCGGCCAGCGTCGCCTTGCGGCGGAAGTCGCCGCGATACATGCCTCCGATCTGCGGCACGGTGACATGGCTTTCGTCGACGAAAACCAGAGCATTGTCGGGGATGTATTCGAACAGGGTCGGCGGCGGATCGCCCGGCTGGCGGCCGGTGAGATAGCGCGAATAGTTCTCGATGCCGGCACAGGAGCCGGTCGCTTCCAGCATCTCGAGATCGAAGCGGGTGCGCTGCTCCAGCCGCTGCGCCTCCAGCAACCGACCGGCCCGTTCGAGTTCGACCAGCCGGTGCTTGAGTTCATCCTTGATCGACTTGATGGCCTGATTGAGGGTCGGGCGCGGCGTCACATAGTGCGAGTTGGCGTAGATCTTGACGCTCTTCAGCTCGCCGGTCTTCTGGCCGGTGAGCGGGTCGAATTCGGTGATCGCCTCGATCTCGTCGCCGAACAGCGAAATGCGCCAGGCGCGGTCCTCAAGGTGAGCCGGAAAGATCTCGATCGTGTCGCCGCGCACGCGGAACGAGCCGCGGACGAAGTTGACGTCCTGGCGCTTGTACTGCTGGGCGACGAGGTCGGCGAGCAGTGCGCGCTGGTCGAGCCGGTCGCCGATCTGCATCTGGAAGGTCATCGCCGTGTATGTCTCGACCGAGCCGATACCGTAGATGCAGGACACCGAGGCGACGATGATGACATCGTCGCGCTCCAGCAGCGAGCGCGTCGCCGAGTGGCGCATGCGGTCGATCTGCTCGTTGATCGAGGATTCCTTCTCGATGAAGGTATCCGTGCGCGGGACGTAAGCTTCCGGCTGGTAGTAGTCGTAGTAGGAGACGAAGTACTCGACGGCGTTTTCCGGGAAGAATTTCTTGAACTCGGAATAGAGCTGCGCAGCCAGCGTCTTGTTGGGGGCAAGGATCAAAGCAGGGCGCTGCGTCTCCTCGATCACCTTGGCCATGGTGAAAGTTTTTCCCGAGCCGGTGACGCCGAGCAGCACCTGGGTGCGGTCGTTGTCGTTGACGCCTTCGACAAGGTCCTTGATCGCCGTCGGCTGGTCGCCGGCCGGCTCGAAATCCGACACCATCTTGATGGCGATGCCGCCTTCGGATTTTTCGGGTCGGGCCGGGCGGTGTGGCGTCCACAGCACGCCATCCTTGTGCAAGGGGTTGCCGGATTCGATTAGCGCCGAGAGCGCCGCCACCGTGGCGGTGACGCCGCCGGAGGCCATGGTCTCGGCCTCCTCGAGCGAAACATCGAGGCCGGCGACAGGGTTGAGGCCGGCCGCGGCGCGTTCTCTGGCCGAAGCCGCGCCGCCCATCGAGGTGCCGCGTGCCGTGCGGCCGGGGGAGGAGGAGCGTTCGGGGATCTTTTTTTGCTTGGCGCCTTCCCTCTCCCTTGAGGGGAGGGTGGCGGCGGAGCCGCCGGGTAGGGTCGGTGCGGCAGCGCTCGGCGACCCCTCATGTTGAGCGCTTCCTTTGCCGACCCCCTCTGTCGCCCTCGGCGACATTTCCCCCTCAAGAGGGGAGACTTGGCGCCCTTCCTTCTCGGCCTCCTGCTCGATCTGCTCGGCCCAATCGGCGATCGAGCCGGTCAGCGGCGCGCCGGAAAGCTCGGCCTGCGGCGCCTCGGCAAAACCGCCCTTGTGGAGCGGCTCCGACGCATCGAGAAAATCGGTCAGCGGACTGCGCCGCTTGGGCGGCGAAGCGCGATCGTCACGCGCCGGCGACGGCGTGTTTTTATCAGGAAGTTTGGCCATGTCCCAAATATGGGAGGTATCTGCCAAAATGGAAAGAGCGGAGTGGCGAGGGGCGCGAGACGAAACCAAGCTGCTGACACAAGGGTGTCAGGAGTGATGTCAAAACGCGCCCTCAGTTGAACCACAGCGCAAATGTCAAAAATCCGGCGCCGCCAAACTGGCGCTGGATCTGGTCGAACTCCTCGCTGGTGAGGATCTTTCCGCTCTCGAGATAGGGCGCGATGGCCGGCCCGGTGATCGACAGCACCAAGTCGAAGGGCTTTGGTTCGTCGAAGAAGCGCTTCATATTGATGCCTTTGTCGGCGAAGCGGAAATGCGGCAGCAAGGTGCGGCCGTCGAGCAGGTCCTCAGCCAAATCAAGCGCGGCGTGCCAGGCCTGGACCTGCTCCTCGCCGACCTCCAGGCCGGTGAGCGGGCTCGCGCCTTTCTGTTGCGGGCCGGGCAGCCATTCACGGTCGTTGTCGGTCTCGGCGCGGATCGCCTTCCAGTCTTCGCGCGACAGCCGGATCATCTCAATGAGATGGCGGCGTGCCGCCTGCCGGCGCTCCGGTTCGACGACCGGCCAGTTGACCAGATGAACCAGCGAAATGAAGTCGGCGATGCGCCATTCGGACGACAACATGCCGCCGCTCATGCCGCCGTCCGGCGGAACAAGCGTGTCCTGCAGCGGCAGTTTGGCGCGCGGAAACAGCATATGGAACGAACCGTCGAAGGCGTTCCTGAAATCATGCGCCAGCCAGAAATCCGCCTGCGCCATCAGGAATTCGGCATAGCCCTGCAGCCAATAACCGTCGGCTCGGTCGAAGCGAAAGGTGAGGGCGGGTGCGGCCGGGTCTGACGCACCGCCGCGTGACAGGGATGCCATGATCGCGGCGGCACTTTCGTCCGGCGCGATCTGGCCATCCTCGTTGAGATCGATGCCGAGACGGGTGAGGTCGACCTCCATGCCGATGGCGGCATCGGCAGGCACGGATCCAAGCGTGGCGGCGGACTTTTCCAGCCGATCGCGGAAGGCGACCAGGATGGCGCGGAAGCCGTCGTAGGTCAGCGGCTCGGGATTGGGATTGTCTGGGACCGGCAGCCGCATCAGCGGCAGTATGAATGATTGCGGGCTTTCGAAACCGTGGCGGTGCAGGCCGCCGGCCAGGATCTCCAGCCCGGTGAAGAATTGGCCGGCTCCGGCGGCGTAAGCCGACGCGGGATCAGTGGGTGCGGCGGCTTCCAGCGCAGTAAGCGTGCTGTCGCGGTCCGCTACGGTTTTTGCCTCGAACAGGGCGGCCGGTTCGGGCGCTGCGGCCCCGGCGGAAGAAACCGGCAGCAGCAGAATAAGGGCGGATGCCAGCAGGCTCGGAAATCGCGTCATCTTGGTCCTCCGGTATGCCGTTCGGCGGCAACCATATACGCATCTTGTGTGTTACGCCTACTGCGGGGCATCTGGCAGCACGATTCCGAACGGAGGCGCTTCGCTATATCGTGCGCATCGTCTACCGTGGCCGTTCATCCCGGTGCAGGCTGCGCGTGTCGAACTATCCGTTTTCCTACAAATTGTCTTGGCTGCCACGCTTCTTGAAGCCCTCGCTCAGCGGCGATCAACAAGGCTTTGCGCCGGCAGCCGCAGCGACGATGGTGCCGCCGCCGGCGCGGACGGTGCGGCTCGCTTTCGTCGGCGATATCTCGGCGGTGGCCAATCGCAGAGCGCCGCAATGCGACCCGGCGATCGCCATGTTGCTCGGCTCCGCCGATCTGGTGATCGGCAATTGCGAAAGCCCGGTGGTGGAGCGGCCGAGCGCGACGACGGGAACGAAGCTTGGCACCCATCATGCCATGACCGAGCGGTTTCTCGCCGAGGCGCTGGCGGCCGCCGGCATCTCGCGCGAGAAGCTGGTTTTGTCGCTCGCCAACAACCATGTGCTCGACCAAGGCGTCGAGGGTTTCGACGAGACCGTGGCGGCGCTGACCCGTCTCGGCATCCGCAGCATCGGTACCGCCGCCGGCGGTCCGGTCGAGCGCCTTGCGGTCGGACCGCTGACAATTGGCTTTGCCGCCTTCACGCTGTGGCGCAATGCCGGCGCGGCTGCGTTCGCGGGCCGTGTGTCGATGCAAGCCGACCCGGCACGATGGCCGCGCGGCGCCGCCGTCGACCTCACCTGTGCCGTGCCACATTGGGATTGGGAATTCCGGCATTTTCCACAGGCCGCAACGCGGGCATTGGCACGGCATTTGGCCGCGCAAGGCGTCGGGTTGATCGCTGGCCATCATGCCCATGTCGTGCAGCCTGTGGAGCGGATCGGCAAGGCGCTCGTCGCCTATGGGCTCGGCGATTTTCTAGGCACCGCCTTTGCGCGCCAGCCGTGGCCCGGCCGCATGGGGGGCATCCTGACCGCCGATATCAGCGCTGACGCCGGCACGCGTGGCGCCATTGCCGCCTACCGGCTGCATCCCTTCATGCGGCTGCGCGCCGGCGACCATGAGCGGCTGGTTCCCGTTGAGGCGCTGGAGGGCGCATTAAGGCAAAAGGTTACGGCCCGTTTCGTTGCGGTTTTTGGTAACGGAAATTGATAGCCATAGTTGACTGGTGCTCGGATGAATCGTGTGGGCTCACCCACCATCCCAACGCTGTAGTCGCGCGACTTTCCGCAAAATCGGCTATTGTCCGAGCTGGGTGTTCGGTCTTTCGACGGTGGGATGGCGATGGAAGCGGCGGATTTCATGCCTGATGAAGCTGACATCGCCGGCATCAAAAGGAATCTCGAGGCCTATGAGGTCGGAAGGGCTGCGGCCTACCGGCAAGTCCGCTGGCGGGTGCCGCTGTTCATCTCCCTGCTGCTGGCATTCGTGGCGCTGGTGGCCTGGCTATTCAACACGGTCGCCGATCCATACGAGCGATGGTTCTCGACGCCGCATGTCCTGCTCTATGTCGTCGGATTCGTGGCGGCGATCCTGCTCTATTTCCAGGCGATCAAGCCGGCGAGCACCTTGCAGCAATCGTTCCGCAAAACGCTGTTGCCGATCATCTTCGGTTTCATTGAGGATATGCGGTACCAGCATGAGGTAACGCCGAATTCGTTCGACCGGCTGCCGCGCGAGACGATCGGCACTTTTAACAGCAAGCGCTTCGACGACATCGTATCCGGCCGCTACGAGGGATTTCCGTTCGAGCTTTACGAAGCCGATCTCCGGCAAGGCACGGGCAAGAGCGGCACGATAGCATTCAAGGGGATCGTCGTCGCCTTCGAGACCATCGTGCCGTTCCCCGGCATATTGGTGGCCGCCCGCCGGACTGACGTGGCCGTCGGGTTATTCCGCGGCATGTTCGCCAGCAAAATGCAGGAATTATCATGCGGCGTGCCCGAGCTCGATGCCACCTACGACTTCCGCACCGACAATGTCGAGGCGGCGCAGCCGCTGGTGAGTGGCCGCCTGGCGCAGGCGCTGACATGGCTCAGCGAGACCTGGCCTGATGATCCGGCGCGGGTTGCGCTCAATGGCGGCGACGGTTTTCTACTGTTGCCGCAAACGAAGGACTTCTTCGACCTGCCTGATAAATCGGTGCCGCTAGACTACGCCAAGCATGTCGCGCCGATGATATCAGACATGGGCGCGATGCTGGCAACGGCGGCGCTGGTGCGCAAGATCGGCGCAAAGGACGAGGCGGCGGGTTAGCCGCTGACGTTCAGCATGGTCGGCTGCGATCAAGGCGCTGAGCGGCATCGCCTGAGGGCGCTTACAAACCGTTCGGCATTTTCGCCGCCAGCCAGTTCGCCGACCGCTTGGCCATTCCGAGGGTCGCGGATGCGGCGCGGCCAAGGTCGGTTTTGAACAAGGCGTAACCGTTCTTCGTGCGATACAGCACCGAGCGTCCGCCATCGACCGCGGCTTCAAAGGCGACCGGCCTGGCAGCCTCTGTTTCCGTGGCTGTTGCCTGCGACCCGACAGCAACGCTGGGCCGACGGCTCAATTCGGACGGGAGTGGGTCGGTGGCGGTCTGCGCTGCCACCGCCAACTCAAGCGTCGAGCCGGTCGCGGCAAGCCGCGACGAGGTCTGCGTCGTGCGGCAGATGCCGGACACGAGCGGGTAGTTGAAATTGCGCGCGTGCGACATCTGGCTTTTCATCGCTGCTTCGCAATCGGCGATGGTCGACCACTTGGCCGGCGTCTCGCCGATATACTCGCAAAGCCTGGCATCGCAGTCGCAGCCGACGATGGTCATGGCGACAAGGGTGGTCTTAATCACGGTCTTGTCCCTTCGATTTGCTTTGGCGAGTGCTACAAGGACGTGCGGCGTTGGTGCGTTCACCAATTGCCGTAGATCAAGGCGGGATTTGGCCGCGATTGTGGAATGTGCGTGGTGAAGTACAAGAGAAGGTTTCAGGAGTTCCGCCTGTGGCCGAACTTCATCAGTAATCGCAGGCGTGCTCAAGCGTGGCGCCTGCCTTCATCAGTGCCGGCAGAACGGAGTGCAGCTCGATTGCGCCTGGTGATGAAGATCGTGCCCTCGGCACCGCAGATCGCGCTCGGCCAAGGTGTCCGGCGTACGCTGAAGCCGCGCCAACAACATCGCGGGGATGGCCATGAAAGACAGTCGGCGCCGGGATTTCTCCCAGCGCCTCCCTGTCAGATCAGGACACGGTCGCGGCAGCAACTTCCGTAAAGACGTCGCGCCATGCCGGCCTTGATGTTGACGGTCCTGCCAGCCACCGCCCGAGGGCAGCGTCCGTTCGGGACCTCGCCAGTCTCCACCCTTGCGAGCTTCGTCCAGCGCGCCATCGAAGGTTTTTGCCGTCCTTCATGGCAGCATCGGTCCGCCGTAGGCGTTCGCACGCTTTCCGCGGCCCCGTAGGTCTCGGCATCCCTCGTCAAAACAGGCAAGCCTGCTTTCATTCAGGGGCCGTACGGGCCTCAGGAAATCCGCCGTTTCGCTTTGTCTTTCGACTTGGCAATCGGTAGCCGCCTGAGATGGGTTTAATGTACGCCGAGTGAGCGTTTGGCGAAACAGCCGCGAGCCTGTGGATAGCGGGATTATCGGGGACTGAGCTCGGCGGCCGAGCGTTTTTTCGAGGGGGGTCGGGACACGCCCAATCTGCGGCGAGCAGCATAATCAAACATTCGGCTCTTGCCCCACATCGCGGCGCGGGCTTCAATGCCGGCAAAGGATTTTAGGACACCAGTGTCGCTGCGATCCTTTGGGAGGGCGTTCTTGAAGGTCGGGGTGGTTCTCAATCCGATTGCCGGTGGCAGCCGGCTCAAACGGCATTGGCCGGAGGTCAGTGCTTCGCTCAGGAAACATTTCGGCGATTTCGAGCTGCGCGAAACGCAGGCGACCGGCGACGCCGAACGGCTGGCGCTCGTCCTTGCAGCCAGCGGCTTCGACCTGGTGATCGCGGCGGGCGGCGACGGCCCCCGGGCTCGGCCTATCTGGCGAGGTCGACCTGGCGTTGAAGCGCATCGCCGATGCCAAGGCCCACAACGTCGATGCCGGCCGCATCTCCTATGTCGACGACCATGGCGCGCTGGCCAGCCGCCATTTCATCAACATCGCCAGCCTCGGGCTTTCAGGCGCTACCGACCGCGCGGTCAACGCCGACAAGCGCAAGGGCAAGGTGTCGGCCAAGGCGCTGTTCTACTGGCGCACCGTGTGGGAATTCATGCGCTACCGGTTCCAGGACGTTGTGATCACCGTCGATGACGGCGTCCCGGTCGAGGCGCGCGTGGCGCTGGTGGCGGTGGCCAACGGAAAATTCTTCGGCGGCGGCATGATGATCGCGCCGGATGCCGAACTGGACGACGGTCAATTCGACATCGTCATCCTGCGTGCGGCCGGCAAGCTGAAACTGATCTGGGACATCCGTCTGCTCTATGGCGGACGGCACCGCAACATCCGGCAATCACCATTTTGCGTGGCAAGAAAGTGGTTGTCGAACCGCTCGGTGATGCGCAAAAGAACGCCGCGCTGCTCGACGTAGACGGCGAATCCCCCGGGCGCATACCGGCGACCTTCGAGATCCTACCCGGCGCGCTGACGCTCAGATATTGAATCAAGGTGTTGAGACTTTGATTCAGCTCGTTTCGATCGTGATTCTGGCGATCCGGCCAATATGCTGGAATCGCTTCACAATCCGCCTGTCAGGTCTCGCTCTTGGCAGGAAAAGCCCAGCGTTCTTGCGTGTAAATACTCTTCACCCGTTTGCGCGGCAAACTGGTGACGACGTTTCTAAAGACAGCTCACGGCATCAACGGCGTCTGCATCATCTGCAGATGCAGGTCCTTGCCGGTCCAGGGATGCGCCTCGCAGACCGCTTCGTCGAGTTCGACGCCAAGGCCTGGTTCCATCGACGGAATGACGTTGCCGTCCTGCCATTCGATCTTTTTCTTCAGCAGCTTTTCGTGAAAGCCGTCCCACTGCTTCAGCGATTCCAGAATAAGGAAGTTGGGCAAGGTCACGGCAAGCTGGATGTTGGCCGCACCGACGATCGGCCCGCAATAGCAGTGCGGTGCGACCTGGATGTGGTAGACCTCGGCCATGGCGGCGATCTTCTTGGTTTCGAGAATGCCGCCGGAGCGGCCGAGATCCGGCTGCAAAATGGTCGCAGCACGGTTCTCGAT
>NZ_RZSX01000196.1:0-8458 GCF_004023105.1 Mesorhizobium sp. M5C.F.Ca.IN.020.32.2.1
TCGGGGGCCGAGAGCCCATCCTCCTCCATGTGGCGGAAGATGTTCTCCAGCATGACGATCGCATCGTCGACGACAAGGCCGACCGCCAGTGTCAGACCCATCAGCGATATGTTGTCGATAGAAAAGCCGAACAGGAACATGGCGCCGAGCGTGGCGATCAGCGAGATCGGCACCGCCACCGCCGGGATGATTGTCGCCGTTACCCGGCGCAGGAACAGGAAGATCACCATCACCACCAGTGCGATGGTGAGCAGCAGCGTGAACTGCACGTCGTCGACCGCCTCGCGGATCGAAGTCGAGCGGTCGTTGAGCAACTGGATACTGGCCGCCCCCGGCATTTGATCCTGGAAGGACGGCAGCATCGCCTTGACACGGTCAACGACGTCGACGGTGTTGGCATCGGGCTGGCGCTGCACCGCCATGATGATCGCGCGGGTGCCGTCGTACCAGCTTGCCGTCGTCGTGGTCTCGACCGAATCGATGACGCGGGTCACCTCGCCGAGCCGCACCGGACGGCCGTTCCTGGTGGCTATAATGAGGTTGGAAAATCCCGCCGCGTTGTTCAGCTGCGTATTGGCGGTGATCGTCAGCTGCTGCTTGTCGTTCTTCAGCACGCCGAGCGGCGTGTTGCTGTTGGCCGAGGCGATCGCCGTCTGCAGCTGGTCGATCGAGATGCCGCGTGCGGCCAGCGCCGTCGGATCGATCTGGACGCGCACGGCGTATTTCTGCTGCCCGAAGATCGAGACCTGCGCCACGCCTTCGATCGTCGACAGCGACGGCGAGATCACATTCTCGGCAAAGGCATCGAGATCGGTCAGCGGAACCGTGTCGCTGACCAGCGACATCAGGAGGATCGGCGCATCGGCCGGATTGACCTTGCGGTAGCTCGGCGGGCTGGTCATCTCGGGCGGCAATTGCCGCTGCGTTCGCGCGATCGCCGCCTGCACGTCGGCCGCCGCGGCGTCGATGTCGCGATTAAGCACGAACTGGATGGCGATCGAGGTGGAGCCAAGCGAATTCGTGGTCGAGATCGAATCGATGCCGGCGATGGTGGCGAACTGCTTGATCAGCGGCGTTGCCACCGAGGTCGCCATGGTTTCCGGCGAGGCGCCGGGCAGCGAGGCCGAGACGTTGACCACCGGAAACTCGGCGCTCGGCAGAGCGGCCACTGGCAGGAACTTGTAAGCGAACAGCCCGCCCAGCACGAGGGCAAAGGACATGAGCAGGGTGGCGACGGGCCTGCGGATGCAAAATTCGGAGATCATGGGCGCGTCCCGGCCGCCTTGCCAGCCTCCGCAACCCTTGGAGACGCCTGATCGCCGGTCCCGACCTCGGCTTCGCGGATCGGCGAACCGTTCTTCAGCTTTGCCTGGCCCTCGACGACGACACGTTCGCCGCTTTTCAGCCCCTCGCCGATAGCGCTGCTGTCGCCTTCGGTCAGCGCGACCTGCACGGGCCGCATCTCCACCGTCTCGTCAGGCTTGATCACATAGACGAACGGTCCCTTCTGGCTGGGCTGGACCGCAACCGTGGGAACGGAGGTCATTGGCGGCATGATGCCGGCATCGAGAACGACATTCACATATTGGCCCGGCCACAGCGAAAGATCGGCATTGGGCACGCGGGCACGCGTTGCGATCGTGCCGGAGGCTGTGTCGACGCTGGCATCGACGAAATCTAGGGTCCCCTTGCCGATCGGCGTCGGATCGCCGTCCCTGGTCAGCGTGACTGCGCCTTCCCTTGGCTCCGCCAGCGCCTTGTGCAGCAAGGCAAGATCGCTTTCCGGAAGATTGAAGTTCACCTGCAACGGGTCCACCTGGGTGATGGTCACCAGCGGGGTCGACGTGCCGTTGCTGGTGGTGACGAGATCGCCGATCGCGTCGTTGACCGCGCCCAGCCTGCCGGAAATCGGCGCCGTGATCGTGGCAAAGCCGAGTTGGACAGCGTCGGCATCGAGCGACGCCTTGTCGGCATCGACTGTGGCCGCAGCGGACTTCTGCGCGGCGATTGCCTGATCATAGGTTTGCTGCGTGCCAGCCTGCCTGGCGACAAGGTTCTTGGCGCGCTCAAGATCGGCCGTGGCACTGGCAAGCAGCGCCTCGTCCTTGGCGAGCGTCGCCTGGTCACGGGCCTGTTGCGCCTTCAGTGAGCGGTCGTCCAGCGAGAACAGAAGGTCGCCAGCCCTCACCATCTGCCCGTCCTTGACGGCGATCGATGTGATCTGGCTCGAGATCCGTGCGTTCACGCTGACCACGGCGGGGGAGGATACGAAGCCGATGGCGTAGCGCCGGATCGGGAAGTCGGCCGTCGAAGCGGTGGCGGCAACCACCGAGGTCGAACGTGCGGCATTTGCGGCGGCCGCCGGTTTGTCAGGAGCCGCCTGCCCCGCTGACAGCATCTGCCGGACCTTGTCCGTTGCCGCGGGCGAAAGGTAGAGCCCGGCTGCGACAAGGCAGGCGGCCGCAAGCACCGCAAGCACGATCTTCCCACGCATCGTCAAAAGCCTTCTATCCGACAGGCCGTGGTTCGGTGGTCATATCTTGACGTAACTCGCAGCCTAGTGCCGCGGTTTTCACCAAGTAGATAGCAGGCGCCGAAGGCGAAAAAGTGCCAAAACCCGGCATTACGAAGATTTAATGTGCAGCGCACAATAAAAGGCAGCTACCGAAGCATCGGCCACAGCGTCGCCGCCAGCAGAACGCCCATGGCGATGTTGAACCATTTCAGCCGTACCGGATCCGACAGAAAACCGCGCAGCGCCATGCCGAAACCTGCCCACACCGAAACACTCGGCAGGTTGACGACGGTGAAGGCTATCGAGATCAACGCCACCGACAGAAACGGATGCTCCGGAATGGCATAGACGGCCATGGCAGTGATAGCCATCACCCAAGCCTTGGGATTGACCCACTGGAACGCTGCGGCATCGATGAAACGCATCGGTCGCGCATTGGCCTCGCCCTGGCCGCTGAGCGAACGCGACATGGCGATCTTCCAGGCGAGATAGAGCAGGTAGACGCCGCCCGCGACCTTCAACCCGGTGTGCAGCGCCGGAAACGCAGTCAGCACGGCGCCGAGACCGAAGCCGACGGCCAGCAGCAGCACGAGAAAGCCGATGCTGATGCCCAGCATGTGCGGAATGGTTTTGGCAAAACCGAAATTCACGCCGGAAGCCAAAAGCATGAAGTTGTTCGGGCCCGGCGTGATCGAAGTCGCGAAGGCATAGACCAGCAGGGCAAGAAATGCATCGAAGGTCATGGCTTCTTCCCAAGCAGGTCAGCAATATTGTCTTTTTGGTTCAGGCGCACAAAGGCTACCCGCGCCGGCAGCCGGCCCAGAGGATCAGCACCAAAAGCAACAGACAGGTGTAGGCGGCGCCAGCGCGTTGGAGCCATGGCGCCGGACGGTTTACATCCCTTGCGGGCCGCGATTCATCGCCGCCACGCCGGTCCGGCAGATCTCGACCAGGCCGAGCGGTTTCATGATGGCGATGAACTGGTCGATCTTGGAGCCCTTGCCGGTGATCTCGAAGATGAAATGCTCGGTATTGGCGTCGATGACGCTAGCGCGGAAGGCATCGGCCAGCCTCAGCGCCTCGACGCGACCTTCGCCGGTGCCGGCCACTTTCACCAGCGCGAGCTCCCGCTCCAGCGGCCGGTCCTGGCCGAGTTCATGCGAGCGCACGGTGAGATCGACGACACGGTGCACCGGCACGATGCGCTCGAGCTGATGCTTGATCTGCTCCAGCACATGCGGCGTACCCCGCGTTACGATGGTGATGCGCGACAGATGCTTTTCATGTTCGGTTTCGGAGACCGTCAGGCTCTCGATGTTGTAGCCGCGTCCGGAAAACAGGCCGATGACCCGGGCCAGCACGCCCGGCTCGTTGTCGACCAGCACGGAAAGCGTGTGAGTCTCCGGCTTTTCCGTTTCCTTGGCGATGAAGTAGGCGGAGCCGGTCGGTTGAAGCTGTGCGTTCATGACATGAATCTCGATTTCAAACTTTTGAGCCAATTCTCTGTTTCCGCACGGCTTCTTCCGACAGCGCTGCCCCGGCTGACAGTTACACCAGTTCCCTGCCCTTGGCGTCGATGGCGTTGGCCACCGCCTCCTCGGTCGCCTCATCCGGCAGAAGCATCTCGTTGTGCGCCTTGCCCGACGGGATCATCGGGAAGCAGTTGGCAAGTGTCGCCACCCGGCAGTCGAAGATCACCGGCTTCTTCACCGAAATCATCTCCTTGATCGCGTCGTCCAGCTCGTCCGGCTTCTCGCAGCGGATGCCGTGGCCGCCATAGGCTTCGGCAAGCTTGACGAAATCCGGCATCGCTTCGGTGTAGGAATGCGACAGCCGGTTGCCGTGCAGAAGCTGCTGCCACTGCCGCACCATGCCCATATACTGGTTGTTGAGGATGAAGATCTTGATCGGCGCTTCGTGCTGCACCGCGGCACTCATCTCCTGCATCGTCATCTGCACCGAGGCGTCGCCGGCAATGTCGATGACCAGCGCATCCGGGTGCGCGATCTGGACCCCGAGCGCCGCCGGCAGGCCGTAGCCCATCGTGCCGAGCCCACCGGAGGTCATCCAGCGGTTCGGCTTCTCGAAATGGTAGTGCTGCGCCGCCCACATCTGGTGCTGGCCGACCTCGGTGGTGATGTAGGTGTCCATGTCTTTGGTCAGTGCGTAGAGCCGCTGGACGGCATATTGCGGCATGATCACGTCGTGGTTCATCTTGTAGGCAAGTGAATCCCGCGCCCGCCATTTCGCGATCTGCTCCCACCACGGGTGGAGCGCCTTCTTGTCGGCTTTGGCGGTCGCCCGCCACAGCCGCACCAGATCCTCCAGCACCCGGCCGACATCGCCGATGATGGGCACATCGGTGTGGACGTTCTTGTTGATCGACGATGGATCGATGTCGATATGGATCTTCTTCGAGTTCGGCGAGAACGCGGTGAGCCGACCGGTGATACGGTCGTCGAAGCGCGCACCGATGCAGACCATGACGTCGCAATCATGCATCGCCATATTGGCTTCATAGGTGCCGTGCATGCCGAGCATGCCCATCCAGTTCTTGCCCGACGCCGGATAGGCGCCAAGGCCCATCAGCGTCGAGGTGATCGGGAAGCCGGTCAGATCGACCAGTTCGCGCAGCAAATGGCTGGCTTCCGGGCCGGAATTGATGACACCGCCGCCCGTATAGAGGATCGGCCTTTTCGCGTTGGCCATCAGTTCGACCGCCGCCTTGATCTTTTCCAGGTCGCCCTGGACCTTAGGCTGATAGCTCGTGCGCGGCGCCGTCTGTGGCGGCACGTAGATGCCCTTGGCGAACTGCACGTCCTTCGGGATATCGACGACGACCGGACCGGGACGTCCTGTCGTTGCGACGTGGAAGGCCTCGTGGATGATTGCCGCGAGCTCGTTGACGTCCTTCACCAGCCAATTGTGTTTGGTGCAGGGGCGCGTGATGCCGATCGTGTCGCACTCCTGGAACGCGTCCGAGCCGATCAGCGAGGTCGGTACCTGACCGGTAAGGCAGACCAGCGGGATCGAATCCATCAGCGCATCCTGCAAGGGCGTTACCGCGTTGGTGGCGCCCGGCCCCGATGTCACCAGCATGACGCCGGCCTTGCCGGTCGAGCGCGCATAGCCCTCCGCCGCATGACCCGCGCCTTGCTCGTGACGGACGAGGATGTGCTCGACCTCGTCCTGTTGGAAGATTTCATCATAGATCGGGAGAACCGCGCCGCCCGGATAGCCGAAAACATGCTTGACGCCATTGTCCTTCAGCGCCTGCACCACCATTTCGGCGCCGGTGATTTCGCGCCGCTCGTTCTGTCCACTGCTCATCGGTCTGGTCCCGTACTGTCCGCCATGCGGCGATTGCTGGTCGTTTAGTCGTGTTTCGGGCAATAAAAAAGGCCCCCGAGGGAGCCTGTGTCTTGCGCATGGGAGGTTTTCGCCCGGCGGTTACACCGCCTTGCCCACGCGCTTTCCTACTACGAGAATGAGTGCCGTTTTCATGGTGGCGGACAATAGAATTGGTTTTGCGCCGCTGTCAACGGGGAATGTGACACGATGTCAAAAGGGTTTGAACCCGTTGGTCATATCGGACGGCCGGTTGACGATCATCGCATTGAGCCAGTTGGTTCCGCCACAAGGCACCGTTCCGGTACGATCGCCGGCAGGACCAGAGTTCACGATCGTCCCGATAAGCCATTGAAACCACGCCAAACTATTTGACGACGTGACGCGGCGCACAGTTTGCCGCGATACTCCGGTCAACCGGCATAGCCACGATGACGACCAGGACTTCACGGGAGGAAATCTGATGCTCGACAAGGCCCCAGGCAAGAAACTGTCCGACCTGCTCGACCGATTCGGCGCAGCGCTTGCCGCCGGCGACATCGACAAGGCGGTCGGGTGCTTTCAGGAAGACTGCTACTGGCGCGACCTGGTGACCTTCACCTGGAACATCAAGACCATGGAAGGTCGCGACCAGGTGCACGATATGCTGAGGAGTCAGTTGGCGAAGACGAAACCTTCGAACTGGGCGCTTGCGAAAGGCGAAGAGGCCACAGAGAGCGACGGGCTGCTCGAAGGTTGGATCAGCTTCGAAACGGAGGTTGCGCGCGGCTTCGGCCATATCAGGTTGAAGAACGGCAAGATCTGGACGCTCCTCACCACCATGGTCGAGCTGAAGGGTCATGAGGAACCCGCCGGCTTCGCGCGCCCGTTGGGCGCCAAGCATGGTCACGGAAAAAACCGGCCGACCTGGAAAGAGGAGCGTGAGAAAGAAGCCGCCGAACTTGGCTTTGTCAGTCAGCCCTACACGCTGATCATCGGCGGCGGCCAGGGCGGCATCGCGCTCGGTGCCCGGCTGAGGCAGCTCGGCGTGCCGACCATCATCGTCGAGAAGAACGAGCGTGCCGGCGATTCATGGCGCAGGCGCTACAAGTCGCTCTGCCTGCACGACCCGGTCTGGTACGATCATCTGCCCTATATCGACTTCCCCAGGAACTGGCCGGTCTTCTCGCCCAAGGACAAGATCGGCGACTGGCTGGAAATGTACACCAAGGTCATGGAGCTGAACTACTGGTCCTCCACGGAGGCCAAGAGCGCCGCCTATGACGACGAGAAAAAGGAGTGGACGGTCGTCGTCCATCGCGGTGGCAAGGACATAACGCTGAAGCCGAAGCAGCTGGTGCTGGCCACCGGCATGTCGGGCCGGCCCAACATCCCGAAGTTCAAGGGCATGGAGAATTTCAAGGGTGATCAGCACCATTCTGCGAAACATCCCGGTCCGGACAGCTACGTTGGCAAGAAGGTCGTCGTCATCGGTTCGAACAATTCCGCGCACGATATCTGCGCCGCACTCTGGGAAGCCGGCGTCGACGTCACCATGGTGCAGCGCTCGACCACGCATATCGTCAAATCCGACACGCTGATGGATGTCGGGCTCGGCGCGCTCTATTCGGAGCAGGCCGTGCAAAACGGCATGACCACGGCCAAGGCCGACCTCATCTTCGCCTCCCTGCCCTACAAGATCCTGCACGAGTTCCAGATCCCGCTCTACGAAAAGATGAAGAAGCGCGATGCCGCCTTCTATGAGGGCCTGGAAAGGGCCGGCTTCATGCTCGACTGGGGCGACGACGGTTCGGGCCTATTCATGAAATATCTCAGGCGCGGTTCCGGCTACTACATCGACATCGGCGCCTCCCAGCTGATCATCGACGGCGCCGTCAAGCTGAAAAGCGGCGTCGACGTGACCGAGATCAAGGAACATTCGGTCCTGCTCAGCGACGGCACCGAGCTGTCGGCCGATGTCGTCGTCTACGCCACCGGCTACGCTTCGATGAACGGCTGGGCGGCGGAGCTGATCTCGAAAGAAGTCGCCGACAAAGTCGGGAAGTGCTGGGGTCTCGGCTCGAACACCACCAAGGACCCTGGCCCCTGGGAGGGCGAACAGCGCAACATGTGGAAGCCGACACAACAGGAAGCGCTCTGGTTCCACGGCGGCAATCTGCACCAGTCACGCCACTATTCGCAGTTCCTGTCGCTGCAGTTGAAAGCACGGCTCGAGGGCATCGCAACGCCTGTCTACGGGCTGCAGGAGGTCCACCACACGGGATAGAATTCGGGGGCTGTTACCGGGACTGGCCGATGCGCTTCCAGTAGATAAGCGTACCGGTCAGTCCGCCATGCGGCTTCAATGCATAGTCCGGTATCTCACCGGCAAGCGTGAAGCCCAACCTCTCATAGAGACCGGAAGCGCCCTCCTCTGTCGCCGTATCCAGGACCAGCAGCGTGCGGCCTTTTTCGACTGCAAGGCTTTCGGCCGCCGACATCAGGCGAGTAGCCACGCCATTGCCGCGATGGTCGACGCGGGTCATCAGCTTGGCGATCTCGGCCCGGTGCGGCTGGTTGGGGGGACAGTCGAGCAGCAAGGTAACGGTGCCAACC
>NZ_RZSX01000197.1:0-8448 GCF_004023105.1 Mesorhizobium sp. M5C.F.Ca.IN.020.32.2.1
CGCGACGCGCTCGGTCACCGTCGGTATAAGCCAGGGCCACAGCATCGGGGCAAGCGATACCTGGACCATAGGCGCGGGACAGAACATCAGCATCGGTGCCGGACAGTCGGTTGCGATCGCCGCATCCCAGACGACGGACGTAGGCGCCTCACGCGGTGCCAACATCAAGTCGAACGACAGCACCGACGTCGGCGGCGGTTACATCCTGAAGGTAGGAAAGGGCAGCCTTACCGACGTGAAGGAGAATACCGGCATCAAGGTCGGTAAGAGCCTGTCAGTGGAAGCAGCCGACGACATTACCCTCAAGTGCGGCAGCTCCAAGATCGTGATGAAGAAGGACGGTACCATCATCATCGACGGCAAGGACATCACGGTGAAGGGTTCAGGGAAAATCAACGTAAAGGCGTCGAGCGATGTCATCATCAAAGGCTCGAAGATCAACGAGAATTGAGGAACGTGATGGGCAGAGTCAAGAGCACGATCGATGGCGTTGTGATCGGAGTTTTCATGGGGTTCGGCGAAGAAGGCGTACCCCTCGTGGTCTTTGCCGGCAATCCCGAGGAAACGGCGCAGCCTGCGCGCAGCCTCAGCGAATTGTCTTCCGATATGGTCGGCAAGGAGGTGGCGTTGCTTTTCCAGGAGGGCGATCCGCGCAAGCCGCTGATCGTCGGTCGCATCGTCGAGCCGGCGCGCAGGCCCGGCGTCGAGGTTATCCGCGACGGCAAGCGTGTACGCATCCGCGCCAATGACCGGCTCGAACTGCGTTGCGGCAAGGCATCCATCGTGATGGATAGTGATGGCCAGATCGTCATCCGCGGTACATACTTGGTCAGCCACTCCAGCGGGCCGAATTATATCCGTGGCGGCTCGATCAATTTGAACTGATGTCGCCCGTCGAAAGCTTCCATCGCCCGCGCATCGCTAGCCTTGTGGTCAGGCAGCACGCGGAACTGGTAGCCTTTCTTTGGGTGCAGCGCGAGAGCCTTCTTGCGCAAGAGCCGCCCGCGGCGGTGGCGGCTAAGGATATCGACGACCGTATCGAAGCCAACTTGGACGGACTGCGCATCGCAGGCCAGGCCGCGTGGCCGAGCCTGCTCCAGCAACTGCAAGACTATCCTGACAGTGGGGAACTGTTTGCCTTTGCCTGGACCGCGATCGAGTTCAACGATCCAGTCAGGCTTTCAGAAGCGGTGGGGCATGCCCGTGAGCTGACACCGAGCCCGGACGGGTTCATCGGCGCGCTGCGGTGGCATGCGGCCGACCGAATCGGACCGCATGTGAGGGACTGGATCACCGATGCCGACGCTTTCAAACGCTTTCTCGGCGTTTCGGCATGTCTGGTGCATTCGGTCGATCCAAAGAACCTGCTGCCGCGGCTAGCCCGCGATCCCGATCCCCGCGTTCGTGCGGCGGGCTTACGGCTGGTGGGCGTTCTCAAACGAACCGATCTTGCCGGCGAGGCGAACGCTGCGCTCAACGATTCCGACGAAGATGCGCGATTCTGGTCGGCATGGTCGCTGGTTGAACTGGGTCATGCCCGGTTGGCGCAAAACGCATTGAGAGCAGCGGTTGAAACGCCGGGGAAGGACAGGCTGATAGCGCTCCGCGCCGCGATCAAGGGCGGGCCTGAAACGGAAGTTCGGGCATGGCTCGGCGGATTAATGCAATCGCCCCAGACCGCCTCAATCGCGGTTCGCAGCATCGGCATGTTGGGCGATCGCGGCCGGCTTGCCTGGCTTGTTGAGAGGATGCGCGAGCCGCCGGTATCGATCGCAGCGGGCGCATCATTTGCGGAATTGTTTCCAGAAGCTCCCTGGGATGAGCTGTCTTCCGCCGACATGGAAGAGGTTGGCCCGGACTTCATCGACTACTTCAGGGACAGCATCGTGCGGGTGCCGCTTGCCGACAAAGTTGCTGAATGGGGCATGGTGGCTGGCGCCCTACGCGACTGAAAGGATAACACGGCTCTCGTTTTCAGTCGGGTCAGTCGCCGATGGGATGGCCGAAGAAATACCTCTGCCGAGGTACGAACTTTCTAGCGTCGTCGCTCTCGAGGAATGTCTCCAGTATTGCCGTCGCCTGAAGCGAATTGAGTTTGACCGGGCTGTCAAAGAAGGCGGCACAGTTCACGCCGGTGGCGGCCTCAAAGATGAGACGGTGCCGGTGGACGCGGCCTATTTCCGGCGCTGCGCCGCCCACCCGTTCAAGCAGCTGCCTTGCGAGCTTGACCACGTCGAAAACCTTGCCACCGAGGATGGGGGTATTGGGACCCGGAAGCTGGCCCAGCATCAGCGACAACGCGTCCCCTACCTTGCGAAAATACTCCTCCCGATTGATGACGTGAACGGTATCTTCATCCTCGGATTCGATGGACTCGTCGGCGCCCCTGCTTATGGGTCCGTTGGTGTCCTCGAGCAGATACGACAGCTCTCTCTCGATCTGATAGCGGGTCTCTTCGTCCGATGCGTCATTGTGTAGGGTCAGCAGCATCCGGATCGCGTCAGGGTCTAGCGTCAGGCCCAACGCCGTTGCCATGAAGTACTCCGATCCGGAGCCGTCCTTCTCGAACGGCTTGAAGACGTCCTTCACAAAGCCAAGGGTGCTGGCCAAGCCAGCCAAATTGGTGAGCGCTCGCCAGACGAGATAGGCATCGCTGCCCTTCATGATTGCGGGAATGCGGCGCAACGCGGAAGAGTCACCCAACTCGCAGGCCAGGAAGAGGCCTGCTATCTGTTCCCAGATTTCATCGCTTCCAAGCAACCGGGATGGATTATAAGAACGCAAATCGACTCCAGGAACATGGAATCCTATCGAAAGAATCTTGAGAGTGGATTCTGGAACTGGAATGTATTTCGACATAGTAAAGCCTTATGGAATGCAATCGTTAACGTTCTCAAGAATAGTCTGTGCGTCCTCAATCTCCTGGCATTCACCCGTATCCATCACATCCTGTGGACATACGTTTGATGGCTCGTTGCATCCGCCGGCCATGTGAGGTGTTAAGTGATTCAAGGAATGGTAGGGCTTCTTCCCGGCGACAGCATTCGGCCCTCTTCTAATGGGTGAGCCTTTCCCCGTTTCCCAGGCAAGAATGCAGCCATCCTTCACTCCGGTCGCTTCAAAGGCGGCCTTGGCATTCTGCGCCGGTGTATCGGCCGCCGAGGTTGTCGCACCTTTTGGGATGTCGAAGTACATCGCACAACCCTGATTGTCATTATTGTGGACATTGGGACAAGCCGGTTTGCCGGCTTTCCGCAGTCGGCGATGCTTTGCTTTAAGTTGCAACATCCTCTTTAGCGAGGCTTCGTAAAGAGCCTTATTCGCAATCTGCTTGGCGTTCCCAGTTCTCATTTTCTTGATCTTGTTTGTCCAGAACGTCTTTTCCTTAACCACGGGATAGGCCTTGCCGGTGGAAGGATCCTTCTGCCATTCGTGCAGCGGGCCACCGCAGCACGGGCAGTTCCCGGCCTTCGCGGCCGCCTTGGCAGCCTTTGCATTCAGCGACTCGAGCGGCGGCGCCGGCGGCGTCGCGCCAACATAGGACGCATGGTTGCTCGTCGTGATGTCAAAATGCCGGCAGACGTTCTTGCCTTCGAACTTCACCGACATGCACCAGGCCTGAAAGTAGGTTTTGCCGGTGATCTGGTGGGTCACGACCGACGATCCGAACGTGCGGGTTGCGGCCTCGTTTCCGAGCATCGGCTCCTTGTAGTAGGATTTCTGCGCCAGCGCGGCGGGCTTGCCGCCGATCAGCACGGTCTCGGAGCCTTCCTTGAGATTGTTGGAGAACGACGTGTCCGGGTAGGGAATTGGGATGGGCCCGGCCGGTGGGGATGGCGGCGACAGGCAGACATCCGGAAACCGCGCGATCGACTTGTTCATGCCGTTCTTTCCGGCAATCTCCCATTTTTCCGCGAAGACGTTCTTGGTCATCTCTCTCGACCCTATGCGGAAACGATCGCCGCTGCGCGGTTACCAAACGTCGAACTGCCGTAAAGCACCGCGGAAGGCCCGGGTGCATAGCCGCGCCGGAAGGCTTGCTCGGCCCATGCGAACTGGATGGAACCCGCGACCGCTCCGCAGTCGCCGATGCAGCCCGCCGCCAGCCAGACCAGTTGTTGCGGCCTGACTGTGCGCATCACCCGCATTTGCGCCACCACCAATTCCTCGAAAGCGTAAGATTCGCCGGCGACGTCGGACAGGCGGAAGGCAACATCGTGAATCTCCACCCTGGCTTCCGCCAGGGCCGTCCGCAGCGCAGAGGCTAGGCCGTCCGCGCGGAACGGCTGCTCGTTGAGCACTGTCGCGGTCTCGCGCGCCAAGCCGAGGCCATGCACTGTCACATGTGATTCGAGCAGCGGACGAGCGCTGACGACGGAGATGCTCGCCGCCTCGCCAGGAATGAGGCCATCCGTGACGATGCTCGTTTTGAGACGGCCCGCCTTGTCGAGCCAGCCGAGGGTGCGCGAATCGATGAGCGTATCCACGGCCAGGATGATACAGGCGGGAACTTTGCGTTCGGCGAGCAGCTTGCGCGCGTGCCAGATGCCGACGAAGGTGGACACGGCCCCTTCCGTCACATGCACGGAATGCGGTCCGACAAGAGATGCGCCATTGGGCAGCGCCAGCCCGCCCACAATGCCGTTGAGGCGCGCGCCTGGAACCTGCGGTTCACGCGTGCACAAGATGATCGGCATCTCGCCCCAGGGCAGCCGGTCCGCCTGTTTTGGGTCGACCTGATCGGCGGCCAGACGCGTCAGGGCAGCAACGCGATCGCGGCCGCGCATCGTCGCCGGCAGCGCATCCACTGACGCGCCACGTATTGGCTCGCCGTCGGCGTCGCGATAGGAAAGTTCGGCGAACGCCGCTATGTTTGCCCGCATCGCGGCCGCCGTACTCCCCGCCGAATAGCCGACCGGCGACACGAGGCTAAGGCAGGAAATGACCGTCATTTTAGGCGCCTTATCTCCTTCAGAGCGGCAACTGCGACTCCCAGCCCCGCATAGTGCGGTTTCTCGCCGTCGCGGGGGATGAGGTCGTTG
The DNA here is from genome assembly GCF_004023105.1 of Mesorhizobium sp. M5C.F.Ca.IN.020.32.2.1. Classification (NCBI taxonomy): domain Bacteria; kingdom Pseudomonadati; phylum Pseudomonadota; class Alphaproteobacteria; order Hyphomicrobiales; family Phyllobacteriaceae; genus Mesorhizobium; species Mesorhizobium sp. M5C.F.Ca.IN.020.32.2.1. Next base: position 5,043 of record NZ_RZSX01000197.1, read on the forward strand.
CCGACTTGAACCTCCTCAAGTCTCACGAACTTGCGCGGCAGCTTCGTGCCTACCCGGCCCACCAGCACGATTCTGCTCTCGTGCGGAACGATGATGAGCGTATCAGGCACCATCGTCTTTCGTTCCAAATGGTCGTCGAACACGAAGCGCACCGGCACTGACAGTCTCGGCAGTTTTACCCCGAACCGACCTCTCTCGCTCATGCCGATGCAGCCGAAGACCATGCCCTCGCCCAATCTGTCGAACCATTGGTCCTGGGGAGCAGCCTGGAAGTAGCGGTCATCGAAGTCCTGCGGCAAGAAGGGGAGCACGTTGTCCATCCAATGCTTGTCATATGTGCCGGCATATCTCGCCCGCTCCTTGGCGAAGCGTGGCACAGGACCAAAGCCGATCGGCTTGGGCCTGTCGTTCCAGATCGCCATGCGCGATTGCGGATGTTCGACGCAGGGCAGAGGAGTGCCGTCAACATTGCCTTGGCCGGCAAGATAGCCTCTGCCGATCGGGTTAATCGCATCGCCGCGGTGCTTGGCGGGATCGGCATCTGTGCGATCGGTACCGCCAAATGCGAGATGCCATGCCAGCGGCATGGAGGCAAACGGCGTCGGGCGCGAAGCCTGGATGCCTAACCCACCTCTGAACCAGCGCCTTTGGCCGGTGACCACCGCGCGCTTGTCCAGTCCTGGCCCAACCAGGCGCACTTCGATCGCTTCCGCCTGCCTTCCTTGTGGGGCCACCGCCATGGCGTCGAGCAGAACCTCGCATTTCGGCTTGACGGGGGCAAAGTCGGTCTCGACGCGAATGGAGGTGACTTCCGGATCGCCATAGTGGGTGTCGGCATAGACGAAAGGCGACTGCTCCTTGGCGGGCGTGCAGTTGCCTTGTTCATCGACGTTATATGTCGCCCGGATCACGGCAACACAAAACTTCACGCAATGCTTGTCCTGGTAGGGAAAAGCCTCGGCGAGAAACGGCGTGGTGTTCTGGCTGACGAACATCAGACTTGCCCCTCCATCAGCTGGTCTCCCAGTTGGCGGAAGATTTGCTCCAACGTCTCTTCAGGCGATTGCGGATCAATATCGAAAATGTCGGAGTGCACGGTCCACATCACCATATCGCTGATGACCTCTTCGCCCGGCTCGACCGGCGGCACCGGCAGTCCGGCGAGCGCGGCATCCAGTTCATCAGGCGTCATCTCGCCGTGCTGGGCCGCGGTGGCCGCTCCTTCGATGCTGGCAAACCACGCCTCGGCGTAGGCCAACTCGACGGGAGTTTCGGAAAGCTGCGCGACGACGCTCAAAGGGAACTGCCGGCCGACTCTGTCGGCGCTCTGCAGAATAATGCCTGCCGATGCGCCGAAAGCGGCCGGGCCTGCCAGGAAGCGCAGCGCGGTGCTGCGCGGCCAGGCTTCCGAGCCGATCAGCGGCACGATGTGCTGCGCCAGCCAGCGGTCCCAGGCGCGCACAAAATCCCCCGGCAGTCGCCGCGTGACGAAATCGCCGGTGGCCGGCATTTTGCCGTAAAAGCCGGGCAGGATCATATCTGCGGTGGACATGAGAATTTCTTGAACATCTCCAGATTGTAGGGGTTCTCGACGCTTGCCGCCTTGAGTTGGAAATCGGCGTACATGCCTTCGGTTCCCAATCGCAGGCTGTAGACATCGGACAGCGAAGTGCCGGTGAAACGGCCGCTGCGCAGCATCCTCAGCCACGCCCAACTGCCGGTCTCGTTCAGCATGACTTCAGGCGAACCGTCGATCGGCTGGAAGGCGAGCGAGATGACGCCGGTGCCGTCCTTGCCGGGCCAGGTCATCGGCTGCGGCCGCGTTGCGTTGTTGTAGTAGACGAGGTTCTGGCCATCGAGATTGAGCGTCACGCGCGTCACGTTGGGAGACAGATCCTTGGGTTCGAGCGTGAAGCTCATCACCGGACCCGTACCGCCTGGAAAGAGATCGTCGCGGATGCGCCTCGCCTGTTCGAACGCCGCCAGGGCCGCCGGGTCCAGGCCGAAGTCGGCACGCCACTTCCATGGCTGGCTGGCGGTGTCGACATAGCTGATCAGGTGGTCGTTGATGAAGGCGTCGATCATCCCGGCCGGCCCGAACAGGCGGGCGAAATCGCGGACGTTGACGTCGACCGCGCTTTCGGGACTGAACGGATAGCGGTCGTTCAGCGCCGCCTGGCAGAACGGCAGGATGTCGGCGCGCCAGATGGCGTTGAGCTCCGAGGTGACTGCCTTCTGTGTCAGGCCGCTGGTGTCGCCGGCGATGCCGCCGAGCCAGTCGTCGACGGGATCGGGCAGGATCTGGGCTTGCCTGGCGACCGCTCCCGTCAGTTCGGCCAGCCCGCCCTGCTTCTTGATGGCATCCTGCGGGTCGGGATTGGCCGTGACCGTCTGCAGCACGTTCGAAAGTGCGGTCAGCGCCACCACCGCGGCGTCGAGTGCCGGCGGCTGGCCGTCGACCTCGGCGATCGCCCCCTTGAGCGGCTTGAAATGTTCGGCCACCAGATTGCCGGTAAGATCCACCTCGTTGGCGGAGCCTGCGCGCGGCAGCAGTTTTGCGCCTGTCTTGGCCAGCTTGCCGAGCTTGCCGAGTTTGCTGAGCAGTTTCGAGCCGGCCTTGGTCGCCGCCTTGTTGTCGGCCGGCGCTTCATCGGATCGGGTCAGCTCGGTCTCCTGAACCACCGCTGTAAGCAGGCGCTTCAGCGCGGAGTCGGCGCTCGAGAGATCCTTTAGGTTCTCGCTGGCGATATTCAGGTCGGCCAACGGCGCGAGTCTGATATCGCGCAGGATGCTGTCCCATTGCGCGATGTAGTCTTCGTAATAGAGCTTTAGAATATCCTCGGACAGCGCCGATACAGAGGTTTCGGCATTCTCCGAACAGCCTCCGGCAAAGACGGCCCGATCGAGTGCGGCCTGTGCGGCGACATCCTCGATCCGGTCGAGAATGGCATCGTGGAAGCCGGAATAGGTGAACGCGCCTGAAATGCCGACGCGCAGCGTCTTGTCGGAACGCCGTGCAAAAACCTTGGCGCCGTTGGGGCCGGCGAAATTCGCCGGGATCCATTCCTTGAGGCCGGCCACCGCCGGGTCGGCCAGCAACTGCCTGTAGGCGCGCGCCGGCAGCGAAATCGTGCAAACCGTTTTCAGCGCCTCGGCAACCAGCCCCTGATCCGCGGCGATGTAGCTGTCGTCGACCGCCATGCGACGGATCGCGGCAAGCTGGTGCTCTTCCGCGTCGGCGGTCGGAAACGGCGCCGCCGGCGCAAATTCCGGCAAGTCGTTGACCCACCAGCCCTGGACGTAATCGGCGTCCATCTGCGACAGGCCGGTCATCATGCGATAGGTTTTTAGCGCCCCCAGCATGAAATCCGGATCGCGGATCTGCCGCCACATGGTCGCCTCGAGC
>NZ_RZSX01000198.1:0-8412 GCF_004023105.1 Mesorhizobium sp. M5C.F.Ca.IN.020.32.2.1
CAACCGCACTGCGGCAAGACGAGATCGCCCGCGTTCGCTGGGAGGACTACGATCCGATCGGAAAGATGCTGCTCATCCGTGACCGCAAGGACCCTCGCAGGAAGAGTGGAAACCACCAGCGAATTCCCCTTCTGAGCGTCTCCGGCTACGACCCATGTGCACTCATCGAGGAGCAGCGGGTCGCTCAGGAAGGATCAGGGGAACGTATTTTTCCCTACAATGGACGATCCGTCGGAACGGCGTTCCGCCGGGTATGCAAGGAACTGAAAATCGCCGACCTACATTTTCACGACCTTCGTCATGAGGCGACCAGCCGTCTTTTCGAGGCTGGTTTCACGATCGAGCAGGTCGCCCTCGTCACCGGGCACCGGGATTGGAAGATGCTGCGTCGCTATACTCATCTCCGGCCAGAGAGACTTCACGAAATCGCACGTCGTCACGCAGCGTGAGCAGTCTAGCGTGAATTCGTGTTCTGGCCGCACTAGACGAGCGCAGTCGCCCGAACGATTGTAGGCACCAAGAAGAGAAGCAGGAAGTCCCCGATGAGACAGCTCATGACCGACGAAGATCGCTATGGAAGTTCGGCATGAAGCTGCTCGACGAGGTCATCGAGCACGAGTCGCTACGGAGCCGTGCGCCTACAAGCGTTGTCCCGAGGAGCAGCGCCCCGTCGAAGACGACCGGACCCAGCCAGGCCGCAAAAAGCGAAGAGCCGCCGAAGTTCAAGGTCGCCGGCGCGTTCGCCGGCGTCGGCGGACTCGAGCGCGGTTTCGAGCAAGCCGGCCACAGCAGCACGATGCTCTGCGAGTTCGACCCGGCGGCACGGCATGTGCTGTCCCGCCATTTCCCCGACACGGAGATCACGGAGGACGTCCGTGCTTTGACCGAGCTGCCAGACTGTGACGTCCTGACCGCCGGATTTCCTTGTCAGGACCTCAGTCAGGTCGGGCGCCGACAAGGCATCTCGGGCCCCAATTCGGGACTGGTGGCATCGCTTTTCAAGCTCCTGAAGCAGAAGGCCGAGGCACCCCAATGGGTGATCCTCGAGAACGTGCCATTCATGCTCAGCCTCGACGGCGGTCGCGCGATCCGGATGCTGACGGACTCGCTCGAGGACATGGAGTTCTCATGGGCGTACCGCACCATCGATGCGCGGGCTTTCGGCTTGCCCCAACGGCGCCGTCGAGTCGTGTTGCTCGCATCCAAGGTCCACGACCCAAGACCCGTGTTGCTCGGCGTCGACGCCGGCAGCCCTGCTACAAAGAAGCGCGGCAACTCGGCTTGTGGCTTCTACTGGACCGAAGGAAACACCGGCCTGGGATGGGCGATCGATGCGCTACCACCCCTGAAGGGCGGTTCGGCGCTCCACATCCCCTCCCCGCCCGCAATCTGGTTTCCGAAACGCCGCTTGATCGCCACTCCCGCAATCGAGGACGCCGAGCGGCTCCAAGGATTCGAAGCCGGATGGACCGACATATCCGACTTCGATCCTCTGGGCGCTCGAAAGCGCTGGCGCATGGTCGGCAACGCGGTGAGCGTCCCCATGGCGAAGTGGGTCGCCGATCGACTGACCATGAAGCACATCCCTTTCGACGACGCGGCGGACACCGCCGACTTGCCGGCCAACGGGAGTTATCCGAACGCGGCTTGGGGGCGCGACGGTCGACGCCGAAGGTCGGGCGTCTCAGAATGGCCGGTCAGCGAGACTCCTCGTCATCTCGCCTCGTTCCTGGAGTTTCCGGCTGTGCCGTTGTCCAGGAAGGCGACGCAGGGATTTCGTTCGCGTCTCGTCGCGAGCTCGTTGCGCTATGAGGATGCTTTTCTCGCTGATCTGGACCACCATGCCGAGACAGCCGGAGCCCGCTGAAATACTGGATCCTGTCGCGCCTGGCACGTCGCGCCGCATGGCGCGTACCGCGCAACGCGACAATCGAAAGGAACGCGCGCTGCGATCGATACTGCATCGGCGCGGATTGAGGTTTCGGGTCCATGGACGGCTCCTCGAAGGAAGCCGCCGCACCGTCGACATCGTGTTCGCTCGCGCCCGTGTCGCGGTATTCATCGACGGATGTTTCTGGCACGACTGCCCCATTCACGGGACGAGTCCGACGAACAACGCCGCTTGGTGGCGGGCCAAGATCGACGCCAACGTCGCTCGCGATCGCGACACCGACGCTCGCCTCGTGGAGTCCGGCTGGACGGTGGTGCGCATTTGGGAACACGAAGACCTCTCGGTTGCCGCGGACCGGATCGAAGCGCTCGTAAGAGTTGACGCTCACAACGCGAAGACTCGACCCTGATCCCGCAACGACTCCCAAATCGTGCGGTAGGCCTGGAATCCGATCCAGGTCGTGTCGCGCGCGCCTGCGGCAACCGTATCGCACGTGTGCACATAGTCGCCGATCAGGTCGGTCACCGACTCGCGGGCAACGATGACGCAGCCGATCTGATGCCGTGAGAGCGCGACACACCACCGCCCAGCCTCGAGGTCGAAACCCGTCGGTCTTGCCGGAAGGGAGAGAGGATGCCGAACGATGGAGATCGGCATCTGCAGCCCTTGCCATCTCTCAACGGTGTCCACTCTGATCGACCCGCGGCCGCGTTGGCGCAACGCGTCCGAGATCGCTCCGCCCGCGATGACATGAGGATCGATGCAGCCGATGTCGCTCTCGGTCAACGGACCGTGTCCGATCCATTCTCCCTGCCGGGTCAGGATGTGATCGGAGAGGTGGGCCATGACGGCTGCCACCTCGATGTCGGCCTCCTCGTGCGCCGGCGGCCGCCCAGGGACCGTGACCGCCACCAGGCTCTGGCCGGCGGCAATGGCATCGAGCGCACGGTCGATTCCAGGCACCACGCCGGCCAGGCGAAATCGCAGACGGCGATCAGCCGGATCGACGACGGACGTGAACGGCAGATCAGGATAGAACGATGCCTGAATCAAATCAGACGTATCGGGCAGAAGCCGCCTCGTCACCGGCAAGCCATAGACTGGCGTTTCAGGGAAGCGGTCCAGGACGTAGGCGGGAGCCGACCAGTGAATCTTGTGCTCTCCAGCCTCGAGGTTGGCCGTATCGACAGAGGTCACCGGATCGAGCTGACCAGGATCGCCGACCATCAGGACCCGAGTCGCCAGGTGGGAAACCGGCAGGAAGTCCGACGCTGCCAGTTGATAGGCCTCGTCGACGATCATCAGGTCGAAACTATTGGGTCCGAGAACGTGGAGATAAGACGCCAGCAGATGGACGTTGGTGACGACGATTCCGGGTCCAATGTTGAGGTTCGCTGCCCAACCGTTCGACGACGTTATGCGACCGACCAGAGCCGGCGGCAACACACGGTGCTTCGCGTGCGCCAGTTCCAAACGCGGGAGCCGGTACTCCAACAGACGCTCGGCCACGTCATAGAGTTGGCTGACGCCTGGTGTAACGATCACCACGCGCATCGCCGGGGCTCCGACGGCTACGGCGGCCGCGCATTCCACCAGAAACGTCTTGCCCGCTCCCGGCGGCGACTTGGCGATGGAGATGGGATCAGTCCCAAAAAGGGAGCGTTCGATCGCCTCGTCGATCACCCGGTCGGCCTGATCGAGCCGCGCTTGCAGCAGTGCACTCATGAACGCCTCGCTGCCTTGGCCAAGGCGAGCGCCGACTGGCCAGGCGACGCCCGCGGAGCAACCGCCGGTGCGGCGTCGCCGTAGAAAATCCAGGGACGGTGAGCTCGCACCTCACCAAGAGCCCTGTAGTTCACGAAGCCGAAAGCCGACCGGATCAGCTCGACGCCAGCGCCGACGGTCAGAACGGCTCGCGTGCGCACCCCCACCTGAATCTCCAATGTGACGAGCGTACCCCCAGTCGAAGTCGCGCCCAATGCTCGAACGACACCTTCCACGTTCGTCCCGACCACCCGGACCTTGTCGTCGAGCCGGAACCGAATGACGGCCTGATCGGATTCTACGTCGATGGTGCACGGCTTCTGGCCAGGCCGCACCTGACGTACAGCGACGACGCTGCCGACAACCACGCCGCCAGCCCGTATCGCCTGTTCGCGGAGCAGAGGGTCGTGCTCAAGGGCAACCAGCTCGGACATCTCCTGCCCTGCTTCCATTTCACCGAGTTGTGCGGCGAGCCGGTCCGGTTGGCGGGCCGGGAAGAAGCCGTTCGCCAGCGCGTCTCCGACGCGCTTGGTCGAAACCGATACGAGATCCTCCAGGCCCGTCGCCGGCAACCCCAGTCCAAGGAATGCCCGCCTCCCCTCGATCATGAGGCGCCACTCTCGCAGTACCCATTGCCGCAGGATCGCATCGATCTCGGCCTCGACGCGCGCGCGACGAGCGCCTGAAGATGACTTCGCCTCCTTGCGCAGCTTGTCCACACGGTCGTCGCAGGGATGATCTGGCGTGTTCGGCAGGATGCCCGACGCGGGAAGACGTATCCGTTCACGCGCCTCCCCAACCGGATCGCGCACGGCCGGGTCCATCCATGCGAGGATTGCGTCCAGATGCCCCTCTTCAATCGGCGCCATTCCCGTGACCACATGGCTCTGCAGCTGCGCGGTGGCGTCGGCAACCACCTGCTGCCCCGGCATCGTCGCTTCGTGCGCGATGATCCGGCAAATCTCCCCCATTCGCACGACTTCCGCAGGGGCGCTCTGGTTCCGCCAGTAGCGGTGTCCCAGAACGTCGAGCGCTTCCAGGGTCACTGCGTGCGGCAGCCAAACGCGGACCGCGGAATTCATCGCGATGGCTCGCTGTACCGTGTCCTCCAGAAACCGTGCGAAAGGCAGCAGGTCCGTCACGTCTCGACCGATGGGATTGAGGCGGACGATCACCGTCGGTTCCTCGCCAATCGCACCATAGGCGATCGCTTGGATGTGTTCTTCGGTGACGATCTTGATCGTCGCGATCCCGATCGTCACGTCGGGGTCAGGAGAGAGGCTGCTCGACGTCCGGACCGCGAGGGCCCGGCCACTCGTTCGCGCGAGCGCGCGGTGAAGACTCTCTTCGAACGCGCTCACGCCGCCCTCCCGATACCGTGGCGGTCGGCAAGCAGCCGCAGGCGCGCTGCGACCTCGGCCTCACGATCGTCGGCTGGCGCCACCACGCCGGTCATGAGGTCGACGAGATGTTCGATGGTCACGTCTCCAAGCACGTCGCCGGCAACATCACCGAGATCGGCCGCTGTTCCAGCAACGTGCTGCCGGCACCATTGCGCCATCACGCACGTCGACAGGCACGCGTCCTGAAAATTTGGCTTGAGGTCGGCTACGACGGTGTAGGGCTCTGCGCCGGCCCGCAGCGCGTCGATGTGCTGCCGATGACGCAAGAAAGCGGCGACGCCGATCCTCACGGCCTCCACGGCCCCCTCCACGTCTTCGATGCGAGGAGCATGAGGCCGGAGGCCGTTTGGCCTGGAGAACACGAGCACACCCTTCCCGGGGACGGCAACGGAGCTGTCGATCCGATCGTATTCATGGCGAAGCGCGAGCACCTGGGCACCCAGCTGGAGTCGGACACGAGCGAGGTCGCTTGGAGCGATTTCGTTCTCGCGCACGATGAACGACTTGAGATCTCCAGGCAGGTACACACCGGGTTCGCGCGACCGAATGAGAAGGTCCGGCCCGATGAAGAAGAAGGGTTTGGGTCCAGGTTTGGTCGGCAGGAGGAGCTGCGGCTGGACGATGATGTCGGGCGCCGTCCTGCCGGCCAAGGCGTCCGCAAGAATTGCGCGGGTGATGCGCAGCCTAGCGATGCGCGCGTCGTCCTTGCTTCCGGGATAGTCGTCGAAGAGATTGCGGACCGTCAGGTCTTCGGCATCCGTCTGCAACATCTCGGCCAGCGCTTCCCGGAGCAGGCGCGCATCGCCCGCGTAGGCATTCTGCTCGAATTGCGCGCCGCGCCGCTTCGACGACTGGCGCTCGCCGAACTCGCGGTCGTACGGCTCGCCGACCACCCGCTCGTAGAATCGCTTCTCCGAGCCCGGCTGCAACACCATGGCTCCCAGAATTTCGCACTCGGGGTTGCTCGCCATCCGGACGAGCGCCGTACTGCCCTTAACGCTCATCGATCGCACTCCGCCACGACGGCGTCGAGCCAGGCAGCGAAACGAGACCGCCCCTCGCCCCGAAGAGCAGCTCGCGCTCCGTCAAGCGCGAAGCGAGGTCGGCTGCGGCCGCCTGCCTCAGGGCGAGATCCTCCGCGGTGTGCCGCTCCAAGGCGGCGGCGATCGCGCCGAGCCAATCCTCATAAGGAAAATCGCCGCGCTTGACCACCAGGCCGGCGTCGCGCGCCTGATCGGCAGCCACGTATTGAAGGACGTCGGGCTTCTCGGCGGCGAGTTCATCGGCGTCGACGAGACGGGCGAGATTGATCGTCCAAGCAGCCCCCTCCAGGAAGTGGACACGGCCAGTCATCGGTCCAATGACCCGTTCGGCGAGCGGCCAATCCGACCGCGCCCAGAAACGCTTCACCGCCTGCCCCTTGTCGTGGGTCAGGCAGTGGCAGAGATAGACCGGGCGGGCACGCGAGGAATCGTACGACTTGGCCTCGTCGTTCGACAAGGTCCCGAAGCGTGTCGATGGAACCTCGCGGCCGAAGAGCGGGCGCAGCACGCTCGCCAGCAGCAGAGAGTTCAAAGGGGTCGCTGCGTCCTGCAGCATTTCGAGGACGAGATCGCGCAGTGGACGACCGCGCTCGGCGGGAGACGCGCGTGCGCCCTTCTCCAGCGCCACACGCTTTGCCCGCAACTCCTCGAGCTGTTTTTGGAGTTCAGCTTCCTTGCTGCGAATCTGATCGAGCTCGTCTTTCATGAGACGATCAGATATCGGAGTTTATCGGACTTGTCTATCGGAATCTATCGGACGCCTCGCTCCGGTTGATTTTGACTCACTGCTGCCAACAGAGATGTATACAATATCAGAGACTTAGGCCTTGTTGTTCACGCATCATGGCATGTACGATCCGGTGACAATTGGCGCACAGCAGTTGAACATCGGACAGCATGGTTCGGGCCCCATCGCCCATCCGCCCGATTTCGAGCCGGCTGTGATGGACTTCGATACAGGCTGCGGCGGAAGGAAGGCCAAATGCCTCCACCGGGTCCAGTCCGCACCTTTCACAACGAAGACGCCCGTGCAGCTTTAGGACACTGTGCTTCTTGGCCCGTGCCAGGCCCGGTGCGCGTTCCCGCTTGAGGTGGAGAACCAATACCGGCCGACCCTCGATCCATTCCCGGTCTTCGCTGGAAAGCGGGACGTCGCCGACTTGTAACGTGGCCCCCTTGGGCGCGACCTCGTAGCCGGCCGCTTCGAGGAGCCGATGATAACGCCGAGACAGCTCCTTCGAAATGTTTTCGACCGGGACTTCCCTGCCTGTCGCGAGGCGCGACGCGATTCCTACGACGACGGCGGGATGGATTCGCATACCATCGGCCAGGATGACGTCGTGGTCGGCGGGACTCGCCTCCCTGGGCGTTTCCCCTGCTGTTGCCTGGTGGATTGCATTCCAAAGGTGCTCCGGATCTATGGCGGCTAGGGTGTCTTCGAGGTCTGCACCCGCCTCTCCTTCGAGCCCCAACAGCCTTGGGAGGTCTTCGGATGCGGCCAACCCTCCCACACCGATGCGAATCTTCTTGACCCGACTTCCCCCATACGGGGCACCGGCCGGCCGGCCGAAGGCCTGCATGCGGCTCGAAAGCACTTTGAATTGATCCCGAGGTCCGCTGTCCAAGTCGGTGCCGTTCAGGATGCTCCGCTGGTCACGAGGGAGATGACGCACTTCATCGCTGTCGATCCAAGCCCCCTCGACCACGTGCCCCGAGCGGGCTATCCGTTTGAGGAGAATTCGGAGGGCAGGACCGTAGTCCAGATTGCGAGCGCCGGGAGCGCCACGCTTCCCGCCGCGGCTGTGAAAGACTAACTCGGCGCCTTCTACGTCTACGTGCGCGTCGAGAGGCTCGCCGGTATCGTCCAACACTCGGTATGCCATCGCACCAATCCCCTCTCCGCCGGCACGGCCGCTTCGCTCGCCTCATCACCGCAACCCCCGCGCCCGGGAGTGCGAGATTCACGATATCGTAGCTTCGTCCACTTCGGCTTGCTCGGCGAATTTGGCAGTCCCCACCCGGTGACGATTCCCGTCGCCGGACCGCTCTCGAGGTAGCACAGCCGCCGTTGCCGACACTCCGATCAGTCACAGGGGATGAGCGAAGCCGAGCGAGGGCCTGTCCGCCGCCGCCAGACTGTTCTTGACTCCTCCCATCAAACGGTAGAACAAATAGAGAACATGATGCAAGACCCACAAGCGGAGGTCAATCGAGAACGTGCGGCCTCAGCCCGCCATCGACGCCTTGCGCGCGCAGATCGAGAAGATCGAGGGCCCGCGGCGGCGCGCGCAATCGGTGCTGCCCTTCAGGG
>NZ_RZSX01000199.1:0-8390 GCF_004023105.1 Mesorhizobium sp. M5C.F.Ca.IN.020.32.2.1
ACGCTGGTAACCCGCGGCGGCCTCATTTCCAGCGTGCTGCTGATCGACCACAGGGGTATGGCATTCAACCTCGACAGTCGTATCTTGGCGCAAGCCGACAAGGCCACGTTCAAGTTTCCGATCGATCTCGGCGCAGCCGACAAGGCGGCCGGCAAGGTCGTGCCGCAGATCATAATGGTGATCACGGGTCCACAGGATGTTCAGGCTGCGGCGTTCTCCACGCCGACACCAGCCGCGCTGCTGTTGCCCAAGATTCTCGAAGAGATCGCGACCACCAGATCTGAGTTCTCCGCCACCGCAAAGTACTTCCGGCTCGGCGGGTAGCATGGACGCCGATGGACCGCCGCCGCTCGCGTTTTTCCTACCCAACCACTGTCCCGCCCAAAAATCAGCGTGACTGGCTTCGCGGCCTGCTTGCGTTGAGAGGCCGCATCAAACTTGTGGTCATGTCGAGCGCGACATTGCTGGCTCTCCTGTCGTCCCACGAAGCGCGCGCCGAATTCACCGTCTGCAATCAGACGCTCGACGTCGTCAATCTCGCTGTCGGCCAAAAGGTCGACAATACGGACCAGACCGATGGCTGGTGGACCATCGGCGCAAATCAGTGCGTGAACGTCATCCGCGAGGAACTCACGAACCGCTACATTTACATCTATGCGACGGACGTCTTTGGCCACGCAACCCTGGCCGGGTCGACCGAAATGTGCATCGACCGGCGGCGTTTTTCGATACGCGGAATCGACGAATGCTGGCAGCGCGGCCATATCGCGGCACGATTTCTCGAAGTCGATACGCTTGAACAGGTGCGGTGGACCTTTTTTCTGACCGGAAGCAATCCGTGACGCACAGTATCGACACAAGCTTCAGGTTGAAAAAGCAGGCGCGCGCCGCCCTGCGCAGACGCAGGCTCTGGCGCCGACTCCTTGCCGGTCTTGCTGTGGTTGTCCTGTTGTCGATCGCTGCCGGCTTTTATCTCACCGCGGACTATTGGTCGTTTGGCGATGAAGATGAGGAGTTGCACGCCGTCGAGGGAACCGACGATGTGCCATACGATGCATCGGTCTATGTGCCTGCCATCATCGATCTCGCAGGAGACCCGATGTGGATCACCCTTGCGCCCGACACCGGCGCCGCAACAAAAAGCCAAGTGATCCCGCGCCCGGCAGAACTCGATCAGGCTGGAGTTTCTCCCCAGATCGAGATTCTGGCTGACGTGATGCTTAGCGCCAGCGAAAAGTTCATGACAACGATACCGTCCACGCAAGAAGACTTCGCATTCTTCCAGGCACAGCGACAGACCGCGCCGGCGTCATCCAACGATCTGCAAGACGATGTTCAGCCACCGCCCGTTCTAAACGAGGCTCCGGTTGCTTCGGACCCGCAGGTGGACGCCGATGATACCGAAGCAGGTTGGGGCGAAACAATCGATTCAGGCGAGGCAGCCCTTCCCACGTTCCGGAAAACCCAGATCGAAAACAACACAAGCGTCGCAAACGTCACCAGCGAGTATCAACGATACAAGGCTACCGAGGACACATTCGTAAAGATTCTCAACGACCGCAGCTTGGACAGCGTTGCCCTGGATGCGCATTTCTCCGCCGAGGATGCCAAACTGGCAGGCGAAGCCCTGAAGACGCTTTTCAATCGGGAAAGCCTTGAGCCAGGTTATGTCGTCGCCATGCGCGGTTTCAGGCCGACGCGCGAGACGACAACCATGTCCCTCATGCAGGTTTCAATCTACGCCAAGAATGTATTTGTCGGTACGCTGACGCGCAATGCCGCTGGTGTGTTTGTGTCTGGTGTGGATCCCTGGGTCCGCGAAGATCTGTTCAACTACTCGGGCGCACAGGCAGAAGGCACGCACAAAAGGCAATACCGGCTGCTCGATGCAATCTACTCAACAGCAGCACGCAACAAAGTCCCGACCGGCGTGATCGGAGAAGCGATCATGTATCTCTCGCGAGGACAGGATCTGGATGCGTTTGCCAGCGAAGAGCAACGTCTGGTCCTGATCTATTCGCAAAGGCCGCGTGGCAAGGAAGAGACGGCCGGGCGCGTGTTATATGTGGGTGTCCAGGGTGCCGAAAAAAGCCTCGACTGTTTCGTGTTCCAGCAGACCGACGGCCAGTTTGCATGCGTTAGCGGCGACGATCAGGTTCGCTCGCTGACGGTCACAAACGGCATGGTCACCCCGGTCAACGGGGTCATGACGTCCACCTTCGGCCCACGCAAGCACCCGATCCTCGGAACTGTTCGCATCCACAAGGGCGTGGATTGGGCGGCGCCTATGGGTACGCCGATTGCAGCCGCCTTCGACGGCGAAGTCGTTTTTCAAGGCGATGGAGGGGGTTACGGCAACCTGGTGAAGATTTCGCACGGAAACGGGCGCGAGACGCGCTATGCGCATATGCAGAAATTCGCGGTCAAAGGCGGTGTCGGCGCGAAGGTGAAGGCAGGCGATATCATTGGTTACATTGGCACTACCGGCCTTTCGACTGGGCCGCACCTGCATTTCGAACTCTATCGCGATGGCGAGGCGATCGATCCCCTGGGTACGGTTACCGCCATCGCAACGGATGATTCCGCTGTCGAAACGCTGACCGACCGTATCGTTCAAGTCGAAAGTGGCGGCAGCGCCCGCGCCAAGAACCCACTTTCTTCGGCGACCGGCGCCGGTCAGTTCATAACGAAGACCTGGATCAGGATGATGAACACCTACCGCCCCGAACTTGCGCGGACACTGTCAACCGCCGACCTGCTCGCTTTACGTTACGACGCCACCATCTCGCGCGAGATGGTCAGCAATCTGGCGCGCGAAGGCGAAGCCTATCTTCGGGCGCGCGGCCACCAGATCACAGCCGGCCGGCTTTATCTCTGTCATTTCCTGGGAATGGAAGGCGCCCATCAAGTGTTGTCATCGCCGGGTTCGGCGCAATTGAGCGCCGTGCTCGGGTCGGCCGTCATTCAAGCCAACCCGTTTCTCACCGGCAAGTCCGCCAGCTATGTCGTGAGCTGGGCCGAAAGGAAAATGGGCAGGAAGCTGAGCCCGACGACGACTGAGGTGGCTCAACAGACAACGACAACAACGCAAGTCCGGCAGACATCGCCGGAGTTCGAAAAATACAAGCAGGCGATCACGGCCCTCATAAGCCCGATGCAGAATACCCTTTGAACCAGCCATAACCCGGAAATCGGAATCGGTTTTGCTGCGCTAACCTCCGGTTCGCGCGTGGAAAACGGCGCGCGGCTCTGGTCTAAGCCTAGCGCACCCGCTCCAGCTACTCAGTCCTTATCCGCATTTCCACCCGGCGGTTTACCGGATCGAATGGGTTAGGGTCGCGCGGATTCGTCTCGCCCAGGCCCGTCGCTTTGATGCGGGCAGGATCGATGCCGTTAGAGGTCAGGAAGGTTGTTACCGATCTGGCTCTTCGTTCCGACAGTCCCTCATTGTAATCAGCGGAGCCGGTCGCATCTGTATGCCCCTCAACAACGAAGTTCAGAGTGCTCAGTCGGCTGTCCTTCAGTGCCTTGGCGAACTCGTCCAGTTCAGCGCGCGCAGTCGCATCGAGTTCCGCAGAATCCAGGCCGAAGTTGATCAGCATGTCGAGGCTGGTTTTTTCGGCCGGCGCTGCTTTGTTCTTGCTGCTGCATTCGTCTTCGGTGCCGACGCAAATTCCACGCGACGGGCCGAACTCGCTCGCTGCGTCAAAAAACTTCACGATGTCTTCTGATTTCTGAAGCGGATCAGCAAAAGCATGGGTCGAAAAAAGCGTGACCGTAAACACGAAGGCTAAACTGCCCAACTGCATGACGGTTACTCCTGTCTTGAGCATCCGATCTTGTCGGCTGCGGATTATACCAAATCCCGAAGCGAATGTCTGTCAATAAACGTCAGGCATACGAGGAGTGGACGGCAGTTGCATCTTGCTGAGGACTGGAGACTTGACCGCACCCTGTCCAGGCTTCAGTGTCGATTGTTCCCCAGTAAAAGCGTGGCGGCCATGGCCAATGAGCTTCGATTCAAAACGGCACGGGATCTTTTCATGGCCTGCCCCGCTGTTTCCAGGGACATGGTGGCACTCCCGACCGAACAGCCTTCAATCGAATTTTGCCGCGCCCTCCTTGCCGGGCGGGTGCCCGAGGAGGCGATTACGTTCTGTGCCTATCTGCTTCCCGAGCGGGCTGCGGTGTGGTGGGCCCATGAGTGCCTGAGCCACCTCACCGTTCTGCTCGACCGCAGGGATCAGGAATTGCTCGCGCTTGTTCGTGACTGGGTCAGCGAACCGGATAGCGCTCACCATCGCGCCGAAGTGAGCCAGGCTGCGGCAATACCGCCAACAACGCCGGCCGCCTGGATTGCCCTGGCTGCAGGACGGCATGGCAATGGTTCGGCGATGGAGGCGCCAGCGGTATCGGCCTTGCAGCCATTGCCTGCCGCCCACGCTGTGAGCGCGGGGGTTCTGGCCGGGCTGGCACGCGTTGCACTGGAGGACCGCTTTTCGGTTCTTTCCGCGTTTGTCGAAATGGGCATTCAGATGGCGGAGATCGAGGCGCTGCGCCAATCAGCGGATGCAAATTAGAGTGCAGTCTGGATCCTGATTGCTTGCCTTACTTGCAGCCGTCTTGGACCCATTTGGCAGCGCCACCCTGAAACGTGTCCCCAGAGGATGTTGCAGCCGCAGCACCGAGACATCGTCGGTGGCGAAACTTCCTGTCCGCACAACCGAGCCCAGTTCCATGGCAGCCATCGTAGTGACTGTCCCATATTGCCTCGTCGAGCCCTTCCACCGGACTGAAGCGTGGCTTGCCTTTGAGGTCTTTCCGTCGATTGCGGGATCGCCGAAGTCTATAGATAGGTCGGAAAAAAAATAGGGTCGTCCGAAGCCAGGCAGTGGATCAACGGTATCCGTCATCCCTAGATCTTCGCGGTGCGGTCGAGAACGACATGGTGCGGCATCCTCCGATCCGCCCCGTGATGTTGCGCGAGCTTTCGTGAAAGCGAAACGGAAGTTGGCTTATCCCCAGCCGCCGCCGCCTCCGCCTCCGCCTCGCCAAGGCGCAGGAGCGATCACAGGAGGTGCGGCAACAGGCTCTACCTCAACCGGCTTGATCACTTTTTTCGTCACCACCCGTTTGGGAGCGGCCTTGACGACCTTCTGCTCTACAGGTGTCCTGCGAACGACCTTCGGCGGTGACGTCTCCACCAGCGGCGTTGGTTCGGGTGGCATCAAGGACGTGCAGCCTGTGAGCCCCACCAGGATGCCGGACAGGGCTGTTCCGACGATTGCGTGCTTCAATGTCCTGCGCACCGTTTACCTCCTGATTGATTAAAACACGTCCCGACGCGGGTTGGCTTCTTCCCAGACCCGCCTGGCCGCGCCGACCAGTTGGTCGTCCAGCGAACCGGACGCAGGAATCTTCGATTTGAGTTCCCGGCGCAGCTGCTTCAACGCCGTCGTTTTCACCTTGGTGCCGAAATTTGCGAGGTTCGTCCGGGCCTCTGGCAGTTGGTTGCGAAAATCCAGCGCGGCCGCAAATGCAAGAAAGCGGACCGCGGTGGCCTGGTCGGCCTTTTCGCCCTTTTCCATTTCGAGAACCGCGCGATCGAATGCACCATACTCATCGCCCCGCATGGTCGCCATCTCGAACAGTCTTTGCGCTTCCGCCGGGTTGCGCTCCACGCCCACGCCGTCGCGGTACATGCGCGCCAGGTTGCTTGGAGCGTAGGGCTGGCCGAGTTCGGTGGCTTTCTGAAACAGGGCCAGCGCCGTTTTGGGATCTTTATCGACGCCCGCGCCGGACAGATAGTTCCGGCCAAGCAGGTTCATCGAATACATGTCCTGCCGCTCGACGCCAGCCTCCAGGAAGGCAACGGCACGGGCCTGATCTGCGGTCACGCCGTTGCGGCCTTCGGTGAAGATCGCGCCGAGATCGTTCATAGCATATGTGTGACCCATCGCCGCCGCCTTGAGCAGCAGGTCCAGCCCCTTGGCTGTATCGCGCTCGACGCCGGAGCCATGGAACAAGGCTCGGCCCCACGACGTCATCCCATAGGGATCGCCCTTGTCGGCCGCAGCCGCGTAGAAGGTGTTGGCCTGTTTGCGGTCGACAGCCACGCCTGTTCCGGTCGCGTAGAGGTAGCCGAGTTCGAACACTGCGCGCACGTGTCCCCTATCGGCAGCCTGCTGGATGGCTTTCCTGGCCTGCTCCACCTTGCCGGCCGCAAGCAGCGCGCGCCCCAGTTCGTAGCGGAAGCGCGCGACATCGGGATATGCCTTCACCGCAGCCTCGCAGAGCTTCACCGCGTCGGCGCCGATTTCATTTGGCAGCAGGCCAGGGACGACGCCTTGAAGGTCGAGAGGTTCGCCGGCAGCCGAGTCGCACGGATCCACGCTTGGCGACAGTTTCATTTTGGCGGGTTTGGATACTGCGCTGTCCGCCCGAATTTCGAAGGCGATCTCGACCGGTGCGCTGGCGCCGATCTGGGGTTCATAGCGCAGCCCCTCGACTTCACCGACCGTCAAGCTCGATTCGGGCGACAGGGCTCGATCCGGCAGGGAGAGCGTTCCCGTTGCCGGATAGCTGGCAACCTTCAGGCTGACCGCCGAATCGTCTGTCGGAAGGTCCAGGTTCAGAGCAACCGCGCCGATGCCGACCGGAACGTCGATCTCCCGATTCTCGATCGCCTCGGCCGCACCGGTCACATGAATGCCGCGCTGCAGCACCTGCTGTTTCTGCTCGGCTTCGAGTGAGGCCATCACCTGTTCGCCCTGGGCTCCTTCGCCGCTCTTAACCCGGAACACCAGCATGCCCTTGGCTTCGCCGCCCCAATTGTCGCGTGCAGCGTAGGCCAGCATATCCATCTCTTCCGGCTCGCCAACTCCCTTGGGGACATCCATCTGCAAATGCGGCAGATCCTTGCCCTGGATCAGATCTCCCGCTTCGACAACCTTGCCATTCAGCATCAGGCGTCCCAAGGCGGGCGGTCTTTCGATGCTGACGGTGATTGATCCGCCGTCGACCTCCACCGGTTCCGGGAGGTTGAGATCGACAGGCCCGACTCCCGACAACACGACTTTCTCCAACACCGGCGGTAGAGAGGGGCGGCTGCTGCGACGCATCAGAACGACTTCGTCGATCAGCGAAGAGTTCTCCCAGGGAACCTGCAGGCCCTTGGTAGCCTCAACTACATCCCGGCGCACGGTCGCCAATACCGTGCGAATCTCCTGGTTCGGAGCCAAGGCCCGACGAGAAAATGCGAATGAAAATGGGCTGAGGTCGCCGGCGCCGTCATAGGCAACCGCGCCGGGTTCGGTGGCGAAAGCGATCAGTGTGTTCAGCGAGCTTCTTACTTGCGCAAGGCCGGTGCCGCTGGCGGTAATAAGCTGGTCCCTGAGCCAATAGTCCTTGCGAGGGAATGGATTGTTGCGGCAGGCATCAAGGATGATCACCTGGATCTTCGATTTCGAACGCATCTGCTGCAGCACGTCGTTCAGCTTGATTGCCTGGACCTCGACGTCCGCCGCCTCTTTCAACGAGGCATCGACGGGGATCAGGAAATTTTCGCCGCCGATCTGAAAGCCGTGACCGGAATAGTAGACGACAGCTACATCCGCCCCGTCCACGGCGGCAAGATAGTTGCGGAACTGACCTTCAAACTGCAGCTTTGTAAGATTGCTCGCGACAAAAACATCAAAACCAGCCGATCGAAAAGTGTTGGACACGTCCACCACATCTTTGGCCGGATTCTTGAGGGCCGAGATTTCCTGGTAATCGGAGTTGCCGATTACAAAGGCGACCCTTCGTTCGACTGCAGAAGCCTCGAACGTCGTGACGCTTGCGAGCATGAATGCCGCAACGAATGCGCAACGTCGGAGCATGGCAAATCCCTTAACCGCTGTTACCTGGCGACCACAAGAACACAGCTTGCAGTGCCAGGTCCGTTAGAGAGCATGCTATCTGCCGAGACAGAAAAGAGAGAAAAGCCGTCGCGACAGCGGTATATTCCTCACTTGATCGAACCCTAAATTACATCAGAGGCCGAGTGTCCGCAATGATCGTCAAACGGTTTCTCAACCTGGCTATTTGGACCCGTGGTCGATTTGGTCCCCTCTCGGGCCCACGCGCGGCGGGCATTCTGATCGTGGCAAGTTGCAGCTGGTTGTGGTCGGCGATGCCCCCGATAAAACACAGCTCGCGCGGGCGCACCTCAGTTTCGCCCAGCGACGAACGTCAACTGCCGCCTGCCAGGCCCGACGGCCGCCCTGCACTCTTGCCTTCCGTCCACGCACCACGCGTCGAGAGCGCCCGAGTTTTCCACTACTAATATCGGACTACCCCTGATTTTCTCTAGCCACCGTTTCCGAGACTCAATTAGCGTCCTCTTATGG
>NZ_RZSX01000019.1:0-17678 GCF_004023105.1 Mesorhizobium sp. M5C.F.Ca.IN.020.32.2.1
CGCGACCACCGAGACGCGAATGACGCCTTCGAGGTCCTCGTCGAACGTCGCACCCAGAATAATGTTGGCCTCCTGGTCGACCTCCTCGCGAATGCGGGTCGCCGCTTCGTCGACTTCGAACAGGGTCAGGTCGCGGCCGCCGGTGATCGAGATCAACAGGCCCTTGGCGCCCTTCATCGAGGTTTCGTCGAGCAGCGGGTTGGCGATCGCGGCTTCGGCGGCGGCCATGGCGCGGCCCTCGCCGGAAGCTTCGCCCGTCCCCATCATCGCCTTGCCCATCTCGCGCATGACCGAGCGGACGTCGGCGAAGTCGAGGTTGATCAGCCCTTCCTTGACCATCAGGTCGGTGATGCAGGCGACGCCGGAATAGAGCACCTGGTCGGCCATGGCGAAAGCGTCGGCGAAGGTCGTCTTGTCATTTGCCAGCCGGAACAGGTTCTGGTTAGGGATGACGATCAGGGTATCGACGCATTTCTGCAATTCCTCGATGCCCAGATCCGCCGTCTTCATGCGGCGCTGGCCTTCGAAATGGAATGGCTTGGTGACGACGCCGACGGTGAGAATCCCCTTCTCACGCGCAGCACGTGCAACGACTGGCGCGGCCCCCGTGCCGGTGCCGCCGCCCATGCCGGCAGTGACGAAGCACATATGGGTGTTGGAGAGGTGGTCGACGATCTCGTCGATGCATTCCTCCGCCGCCGCGCGCCCGACTTCCGGTTGCGATCCCGCACCCAGGCCCTCGGTGACATGCGCGCCGAGTTGGATCAGGCGGTCCGACTTGGACATGGTCAGCGCCTGCGCGTCGGTATTGGCGACCACGAACTCGACGCCGCGCAAGCCAGCAGTGATCATGTTGTTGACGGCATTGCCGCCGCCGCCGCCGACACCGAACACGGTGATACGCGGCTTGAGCTCGGTGATATCCGGCTTCTGCAGATTGATGGTCATTGTCTCCGTCCTTTGCCTTTCCCGCCGCTTCGCCGCTGCGGCCGCCTATGGGGCTGTCCCCGTCAATTTAAAAACTGTCTCTCAACCACTGACTCATTCGATGCAGCTTTCCGCCCGTTCCGGTCATCCTGAGACCGGAAATTCTCTTCGCCGGATGGCTCTCGAAATTCGCCATCTGCGGGTAGATCAGAAGCCCGACCGGCGTCGAGAAAGCCGGCCCCTTGGCCGCCTCCGGCAGGCCCGCCACACCGAGCGGACGGCCGATGCGCACATTGCGTCCGAGAATGCGGCGCGCTGCCTCGGGCAGGCCGGAAAGCTGGCTGGCGCCGCCGGTCAGCACGACGCGCTTGCCAACGGCGTTGCCGTAGCCGGACCTGTTCAGCCGGTCGCGCAACAGTTCGAGCGTCTCGTCGATGCGCGCCCGGATGATGCGCGTCATCACCGAACGCGGTATCTGCAGGGGCACCTCGCCATCCTCGCCGATCGGCTGTATCGAGACCAGGTCGCGGTCGTCGGCACTGCCGGGCAGCGCCGATCCATGCATCACTTTCAGCCTCTCGGCGGCGTCGAGCGAGGTCGACAGGCCCTTGGCCATGTCCAGTGTGACGTGGTTGCCGCCGATGGCGATGGCGTCGCCATGAACGAACTTGCCTTCCGAAAACACCGAGATCGTCGTGGTGCCGCCGCCCATGTCGATGCAGGCCGCGCCCATTTCGAGTTCGTCGTCGACCAGTGCTGCAAGCCCGCTGGCATAGGGGGTCGCCACCATGCGCTCGACCGAGAGGTGCGAACGGTTGATGCAAAGCTCCAGATTGCGCAAGGGTGCCGCATCACCCGTCAGCACATGCATGTCGACGCCGAGCTGGTCGCCGACCATGCCGCGCGGATCACGCACGCCGCGCTCGGCGTCCAGCGAAAAGCCGACTGGAAGCGAATGGATCACCTCGCGCTCGGCCCGCAGCGCCTGCTTGGCGCCGGCGGCAAGCACACGCTTGATGTCGGCCTCGTCGGCCTCATGGCCGCCGAGGTTGATGGTTGCCGAGAAGCTTTCGCTCTTCAGCCGGCCGGCCGTCATGTTGACGATCAGTGAATCGACGGTCAGCCCGGCCATGCGCTCGGCGGCATCGACGGCAAGACGGATGGCGTGCTCGGCCCTGTCGAGATCGATGACGACACCCGATTTCACGCCTTGCGATTTCTGGTGGCCGATGCCGATCACCTGGATGCGATGCGAGCGCCCGCGCAGCAGCATGCCGTCCTCGCGCGGCTTGAGCTTGGCCACCACGCAGCAGACCTTGCTCGAGCCGACATCCAGCACCGTCATGATGCCGGACCGGCGCGACGAGGCATCGCTGTTGCCGCCAAGCCAGCTCATATCTTCGTCTCCGCCTTGCGCTTCGGCATTTCGGCTTTTCATTAAGCGCGGCCTGACGCTGCGTCGCCGCCTCGGGCGTCAACTGGACGACGAGGCGATCGGAAAGGCGCATGTCGACGGCGGCGATATCGCGCGTCAGCAGCCCGTTCTCTCGGTCCATCCTGACCAGATCGGCGATCGCCTGGTCCTCGCCATCCTGGGGAAGCTTGACCGTGATGCCGTTTTCCAGCTTCAGGTCCCAACGCCGTTCGCCGATGCGGATATAGCCCTTGATCCGTGCGGCAAGCTCTGGATATTTCTTGATCCTGACCAGGAAATCCGGCGCCTTGGCCGGCGCGCCGGTGCCCACAATCAGTGGCAGCAGCGACTGCTTGCCGCCGGAGAATGGCGCGATCACGGCGCCGGACCGCTCGATGACGGAAAGCTCGTTACCCTGCTGCCAGAGCGCAAAAGGCTCACGCTCCTCGATGCGCACCTCCAGCGTGTGCGGATAGACCTTGCGCACCGCCGCAACCTCGACCCAGGGCAGCGTGGCTATGCGGCCCCGCGCGGCTTCGGCATCGAAGCCGATCAGCGACGTCCAGCCATCGAGCTGCATCCTGTCGAGAATGTCGATCTCGGAGGTTGCGCGGTTGCCGACGACCTTGATCTGGTCGACGGCAAAGCCGGTGCGGGCAGTGATGCCCTGGACGACACCGTCGACATGTCCGCCGAGATAGGCGCCATAGGCACTGCCCGATACGATCAGCGCCGCCGACAGCACGGCTGCGGAAAACGGCGGCACCTCGAAGTCGCCCTCGCCCAGGCGCGCCAGCACGCGCGCCGGCCGGCGAAGCAGACGCGGCAGCACAAAATGGTCGAACGACAACGGCACACCGAACAGCGTCGGCCCGGCCGCGCCCTTCCCCTTGCCCTGTCCCCACTTCAACGCAGACACGAAGCGTCCTCCACCATCCAACTCAACAAATCGCCGAACGAGTGTCCCGCCTGCGCGGCGATTTCAGGCACCAAGGATGTCGGCGTCATGCCCGGCTGAGTGTTGATCTCGAGCCAGACAATTTCACCGTTCTCGGAGTGTCGATCATCATAACGGAAGTCCGACCGGGAAACGCCCCGGCAGCCGATAGCTTGGTGAGCCTTGAGCGTCAGTGTCTGTATTTTTTGGTAAATATTCGGTGAAATTTTTGCAGGGCATTCGTGTTTTGATCCGCCCGCGACGTATTTTGAATCATAGTCGTAGAAGGAATGGCCGGTCGGTATGATCTCGCAAACCCCGAGAGCCACGTCGCCCATTACCGCGCAGGTCAATTCCCGCCCGTGCACATAGCGCTCCACCATGACGGTATCGCCATACTTCCAGTCGGACGAACCGATGACCTGCGGCGGATGCGACTGACCTTCGTGCACGATGACGACGCCGAAGCTCGATCCCTCATTGACCGGTTTGACGACATAGGGCGGCTTCATCGGGTGCTTGTTCTGGATGGCGAAGCGATTAACCACCTTCGATTCGGCAACCGGGATGCCGACGGACTTGGCGATCTTCTTGGCTTGTTCCTTGTTCATGGCAAGCGCCGAGCCGAGCACGCCGGAATGGGTGTAGGGGATGGCAAGATATTCGAGGATGCCCTGGATGGTGCCGTCCTCGCCGAAAGGGCCATGCAGCGCATTGAAGGCAACATCAGGCTTGAGCTCAGCCAGCACCGATCCGACATCGCGAGAGACGTCGACGCGAGTGACCTGGTAGCCCTCCTTCTCGAGCGCGTCAGCACAGGCTTTTCCTGAAGACAAAGACACGGGCCGCTCGGACGAGAATCCACCCAGAAGGACGGCCACGTGCTTGCTTTTCATTTCCCGTCATTCCCTCTCACGGCGGGCCCTCTTGCGGTGGGTCTGCATCTCACATGCCCCAAAAGGGCCACACACTCAAACGCTCGGAGCAGTCCCTGCCCCCATGATTTCCGCAACATCGAGTCCCCGAGCCTCCCGGCAGGTTGCCCTGACGAAAAAAACGCTGGTGACGCGTCGAAACGACTCAAATCAGGAAACGCTTCAGGGCAGAGAATCAGAGAGTTGAATCGCTGGCAAGTCCTTACGATTCCGAGAGATTCACTTTCCGCAAAAAGGGCAGCGAAAACTGTGTTGTGAGTCCTTAGAGCAACTGTCCGAGGAATTCCTGGACCTCATGCCCCGGCCGAAAATTACCGATGCGCTTGATTTCCCAATGCAGCCGGATGCCCGACCGTTCGAGCACGCGCGTGCGCACGGTCTCTCCGAGGTATTCGAGATCGTAGCCGGTCGCGGTTCCCGTGTTGATCATGAAGTTGCAATGCATCGGCGACATCTGCGCGCCGCCGATCATCAGCCCCCGACAGCCCGCCCTGTCGATCTCCTTCCAGGCCGAGGTGCCCTCCGGATTCTTGAAGGTCGAGCCGCCGGTCTTTTCGCGGATCGGCTGCACGGTCTCGCGATGGTGCTGGACGGCGTCCATTGCCGCCTTGATAGCGGCCTTGTCTGCCAAGACCCCTTCAAACACAGCCGATGTGAAGATCAGCCCGGCAGGGGCTGCCGAATGGCGATAGGCGTAGCCCATATCGACGTTGCTCAGCGTATGCAGGTCGCCCTTGCGATCGAGCGCCCGCACCTCGACGACGCGCTCGCGCGTCTCGACGCCATTGGCGCCGGCGTTCATCCTCAGCGCACCGCCGACGGCACCCGGGATGCCGTGGTAAAATTCAAAGCCGCCTATACCAGCCTGATAGGCGACAGCGGCAAGGCGCTTGTCGGGCGTGGCGGCGCCCGCCTTGATTGTGGTCGGCGCAATCACTTCGGCTTCGCCAAAGCCCTTGGCCGAAAGCCGGATGACGAAGCCAGTAATGCCACCGTCGCGGACAAGCAAATTCGAGCCGATGCCGACGATGGTCAGCGGTATCTCCTCGGGCACCGCCCTCAGGAACGCGGCGAGGTCGTCCTCGTCGGCCGGCTGGAACAGTGCGTCGGCCAGCCCGCCGGCGCGGAACCAGGTGATCTTGTCCATCTCGGCATTGGGCGTAATGCGGCCGCGCAGGCCGTCAAGCCGGCCGCCGAGCTTGTCGATCAATGCCTGGCCACGCATCATGAGGCGGTACCGCCGAGTTCCCTGGGCAGCGCGTAAGCCCATTGCGTGATGTTGCCGGCGCCGAGGAAGACGATGAAATCGCCTGGTTTCGCCAGGTCGCGGATAACCGGCGCAATCGCCGCGGGGCCTTCGATGTAGCGCGCGTCGCGATGGCCGCCGGAGCGGATGCGCGACACCAATGCCTCGGACGTCACCCCGTCGATCGGCTCTTCGCCTGCCGCATAGATCGGCGCCACCATCACCGTGTCGGCGTCGTTGAAGCAGACGGAAAACTCGCCGAACAGATCATGCAGCCGGGTGAAGCGGTGCGGCTGGGCAATGGCGATTACGCGGCCCTTGGTGGCGTCGCGCGCCGCCCTCAGCACCGCCGCGATCTCGACCGGATGGTGGCCGTAATCGTCGAATACATCGACGCCGTTCCACGAACCGGTACGGGTAAAGCGCCGCTTGACGCCGGCGAAGGACGACAGGCCCTTCCTGATCGCCTCGGCCGAAAGGCCGAGCTCATGCGCGACGGCGATCGCTGCCGTCGCATTGGCGACATTGTGACGGCCGGGCATCGGCAGGCGCAGGCCTGATATCGTCGACTGGCCGCGGGTCTTGCGGTCGCGGATCACCACGTCGAATTCCGAGGTCGGGCCGTCCATGCGGTGATTGGTGAAACGCACATCGGCCTGCGCGTTCTCGCCATAGGTGATGACGCGACGGTCCTCGATGCGGCTGACCAGTGCCTGCACTTCCGGATGGTCGGTGCACATGACGCCGAAGCCGTAGAACGGCACGTTCTCGACGAACTGGCGAAAGGCCTCGCGCACCTTGTCGAAGGAGCCGTAATGATCGAGATGCTCGGGATCGATGTTGGTGACGACGGCAATCTCGGCCGGCAGCTTCAGGAAGGTGCCGTCGCTCTCATCGGCTTCGACCACCATCCATTCGCCGTCGCCCATCCGGGCGTTGGTGCCGTAGGCATTAATGATGCCGCCATTGATCACTGTCGGATCGAGCCCGCCGGCTTCGAGCAGCGTCGCCACCATCGAGGTCGTCGTCGTCTTGCCATGCGTGCCGCCGATGGCCACCGCCTGCCGGAAGCGCATCAGTTCGGCCAGCATCTCGGCACGGCGGACAACGGGAAGCAGTTTCTCGCGCGCCGCCTTCAGCTCCGGATTGGATTTCTTGATCGCCGTCGAGACGACAACCACTTCGGCTTCGCCGACATTATCGGCGTGATGACCGACAAAGCACTCGATGCCCTTGTCGCGCAGCCGCTGTACATTGGCGCTGTCGGCCTGGTCGGATCCTTGCACCTTATAGCCGAGATTGTGCAGCACCTCGGCGATGCCGCTCATGCCGATACCGCCGATGCCGATGAAATGCACGAGGCCTATCGTCTGCGGCATCTTCATGCGTGCGTCTCCTTCCTGAATGCCGATACGCTTTTCTTCGACGCAATAGCCTCTGTCAGATCGGCGAGCAACCGTGCCGCGTCCGGTTTTCCGGCCGATTTCGCCGCCGCTGCCATTGTGGTCAGCCGCTCCGTATCGTCCATCAACGCGCCGACGAGCGCAGCGATGCGCTCGGGCGAGAGCGAGGATTGCGGATGCACTTCGGCGCCATCTGCCGCTGCTAATGCCGCAGCATTGGCTGCCTGGTCGTGGTCGAGCGCGTGCGGATAGGGCACCAGCAGCGCTGGCCGGCCAATCACCGCGATTTCCGATACGGTCGATGCGCCGGACCGCGACATCACAAGATGCGCCGCAGCCATGCGCGCCGCCATGTCGGTGAAGAAGGGCGATACCTCAGCCTCGACGCCAAGGGCAGCATAGGCCGCCTTCACCCGCTCGACATCGTCGGCACGCGCCTGCTGGGTGATCACCAGCCGCTTGCGTTGCGCGTCGGAAAGCTTTCCAATCGCAGCCGGCATTGCGTCGGAAAAGAACTGTGCGCCCTGGCTGCCGCCAAACACCAGGAAGCGGAACGGCTGCTTCCCGGTCGACGCCGCATAGGGCATCTTTGCCGCCTCAAGCACTTGCGGCCTGACCGGGTTACCTGTGGTCACTGTCTTGGCGCCTGCAGCGCTCGAATCTTCCGGCAAGAACCCGCCAGCGATGGCATCAACGCGGCCGGAGAGCGCCCGGTTGGCACGCCCCATCACCGCGTTCTGCTCGTGGATCATCGTCGGCACTTTGCGCCGCGTCGCCGCATAGAGCGGCGGCAGCGTCGGATAGCCGCCGAAACCGACCACGACGGCTGGCTTGATCCGGCCGATCACGGCGGATGCCTGCCGCACGCCACCCCAGATTTTCCAGAAGGCGGCAAGCACGGCAAAAGGATTTTTCGAACTCATCGTCGCCGACTGGATCGGGTGGATGCCTGCGGCCGGAAATTGGCCGGCAAAACGCTCGGCACGAGCATCGGTGGCGAGATGCACCGTCCAGCCGCGCCTGATCAGCTCATGCGCCAGCGCCTCGGCCGGGAAGAGATGCCCGCCCGTGCCGCCGGCGGCCAGAAGGATCGAGCCCTTCGACATTTCACTCCGCCGGCACGGCGCGCTGCGACGGTGCGAAGCCCAACTGCTTGCGCTTTTCCGGCCGCTTGCGGGTCAGCGCCAGCACCATGCCCATCGAGATTGCGATGGCGATCTGCGAGGAGCCACCATAGGAGATGAACGGCAAGGTCATGCCCTTGGCAGGCATCAGCTGCAGATTGACGGCCATGTTGATGACAGACTGCAGACCGAAAACGGTGACCAGGCCGCCAACCGCATAGCGGGTGAAATCGTCCTGCTCCTTGAGCGCGGTGCTGAGGCCACGCAGCACGATGAAGGCGAAGATGGTCATGATGAAGAAGCACATGATCAGTCCGAACTCCTCGCCGGCCACCGAGAAGACGAAATCGGCATGGCTGTCGGGTATGACCCGCTTGACGGTGCCCTCGCCCGGCCCGACGCCGAACCAGCCGCCATTGATCAGCGCATCGCGGCCCATGTCGACCTGGAACGTATCGCCCTCGCCGGTCATGAAGCGATCGATGCGGCCGGCGACATGCGGGAACACCGTATAGGCGGCAAACACGCCGCCGATGCCGGCAGCGCCAAGCGCGATGATCCACAGCCATGGCAGTCCGGCCATGAAGAACATCACCCCCCAGGTGCCGAGCACCAGCATTGTCTGGCCGAAATCAGGCTGCGCCACCAGCAGCGAAATGACGAGGGCCAGCAGCAGCATGGCGAACAGATTGCCTGGAATATCGGGCTGGCGCTTGTGTTCGGCAAACAGCCAGGCGCAGATGACGACGAACGCCGGCTTCAGGAATTCCGACGGCTGGATCGACACGCCGGCGAGCGACACCCAGCGCCGCGCGCCCTTCACCTCGACGCCGATGTAGAGTACCGCCACCATCAGCACCAGCATGACGCACAGCATCGCCAGGGCCATGCGTCTGATCTGCCGCGATTCCAGGAAGGAGACGGCCAGCATCACGCCAAGTGCGGGAATGGTGAAGATGATCTGCCGTGTGGCGAAGTGGAAACTGTCCAGACCGATGCGCTGGGCCACCGCCGGGCTTGCCGCGAAAGACAGTACGATGCCGAGTCCCATCAGCGACAGGAACGCAGCCAGGAACCAGCGATCGACCGTCCACCACCAGGTGGCGACCGGGCTTTTGTCGAGACGGCTTTGCATTATCGTGCCCCTCCGATGAGCTTCACGCCATCAATAGTGCTCGCAGCTTGCCTGAAGGCTTCGCCGCGCACTTCGAAATTCTTGAACTGGTCGAAACTGGCGCAGGCCGGCGAAAGCAGCACCACCACCTCGCCGTTGTCATCATCCTTGGCCGCGTCGCTTGCGGCATGCTCGACTGCTGCGGCCAGCGTGCCGGAGATCTCGTAAGGCACCGCCTCGCCGAGCGTCGCCGAGAAGGCTGGTGCGGCCTCACCGATCAGATAGGCCTTGGCGACGCGCGGAAAGAGGCCGCGCAACGGCTCGATGCCACCCTCTTTCGGCAACCCGCCGGCAATCCAGTAGATGCGCGGAAAGCTGGACAATGCGGGCGCTGCCGCATCGGCATTGGTCGCCTTGGAATCGTTGATGAACAGCACATGGCCCTTGCGGCCGACCTGCTCCATACGGTGCGCCAGCCCGGGAAAGCTCTCCAGCCCCGACTGGATCTCGCCCAGCTCGAGCCCGACCTTGAGGCTGGCGGCGATAGCGGCCAACGCATTCTGCGCATTGTGCTGGCCGCGCAGCGAGCCGATGCCTTCGAGAAACGCAACGCGGCTGTAACGGCCATGTACCGCCTCCATCAGATTGGTGCCGTCGGCAAAATAGCCATCGGTCAGCGGCAGGCGTTTGGAAATGCGGATGACGTGCCGGCCCGCCCGCTCCAGTCGGTCGGCGAGCTGGGCGCACCAGGAATCGTCGACACCGACGATTGCCGTTTCGCTGCCGGCCGCCAGCCGTTCCTTGATCGCGGCGTAGTGCTGCATCGTGCCATGACGGTCGAGATGATCCGGCGTCAGATTGAGCAGGACGCCGGCGGTCGGATTGATCGAGGGCGCCAGGTCAATCTGGTACGATGAGCATTCCACGACATAATGCCGCCCAGGCTCCGGTGGATCGAGCGTCATCACCGCGCGGCCGATATTGCCGCCCATCTGCGTGTCGCGTCCGGCCGATTTCAGGATATGCGCTGTCAGCGCCGTCGTCGTCGATTTGCCGTTGGTGCCGGTAATAGCGATGAAGGGCACTGCCGGCGCCAGCAACGTCCGCTGCCGGCAGAACAGCTCGATGTCGCCAATGATCTCGACGCCTGAAGCGCGCGCCAGTTCCACTGTCCAGTGCGGCTTCGGATGCGTCAGCGGCACGCCGGGCGACAGCACGAAGGCCGAGAACTTCGCCCAGTCGGCGCCGCGCAGATCGCCGGTCGCGATCCCGACGGCCGCGGCATTGGCGACACTGCCGGGATTGTCGTCCCAGGCGAGCACGTCCGCTCCGCCCTCGATCAGCGCGCGCGCCGTGGCGATCCCCGAGCCGCCGAGCCCGAAGAGCGAAACGCGCTTGCCTGCGAAGGATGTGGCGGGGATCAAGCGGCCTCCTATCGGAGCTTCAGGGTCGACAGGCCGACCAGCGCCAGGATGACGGCGATGATCCAGAAGCGGATCACCACCTGACTTTCGGTCCAGCCGAGCTTTTCGAAATGATGGTGGATCGGCGCCATCAGGAACACCCGCTTGCCGGTCATCTTGAAGTAGCCGACCTGGATGATGACCGAGAGGATCTCGACGACGAACAGGCCGCCAACGATGACCAGCACGATCTCGTGCTTGGTGGCAACTGCGACCGTGCCGATCAGGCCGCCCAGGGCCAGCGAGCCGGTATCGCCCATGAAGATCGCCGCCGGCGGTGCGTTGAACCACAGGAAGCCGAGGCCGGCGCCGATCACTGCGCCGAGGACCACCGCCAATTCACCGGTGCCAGGCACGAAATGGATCTGCAGATATTCGGCGAACACCGCATTGCCGGAGAGATAGGCGATGACGCCGAAGGACGCCGCTGCGATCATGATCGGCACGATCGCAAGCCCGTCGAGGCCATCGGTCAGGTTCACCGCATTGCCGGCGCCGACGATGACGAAGCACGAGAACGGGATGAAGAACCAGCCGAGATTGATGAGAAATTCCTTGGCGAAGGGGAAAGTCAGCGACGACGAGAACGGCGCCTGGCCATTGTGCATGATCACCCAGGCGGCGATGCCGGCGATGGCGAATTCAAGCCCCAGCCGCGCCTTGCCGGAAAACCCAAGATGCGATTGCTTCGTCACCTTGAGATAATCGTCGTAGAACCCGATCGAGCCGAAACCCAGGGTCACCAGCAGCACCACCCAGACATAGATGCTGGACAGGTTCGCCCACAAAAGCGACGAGCCGATGATGCCGCACAGGATCATCAGCCCGCCCATGGTCGGAGTGCCGGCCTTCTTGAAATGCGTCTGCGGCCCGTCGGCGCGGATCGGCTGGCCCTTGCCCTGCCGCAGCCTCAGCGAATTGATGATAGCCGGCCCGAAGATGAAGACGATCAGCGCCGCGGTGATCAGCGCGCCGCCGGTACGGAAGGTTATGTAGCGAAAGACGTTGAAGACCGAGATCTTGTCCGCGAATTCGACGAGCAATGTGAACATGCGATTCGGTCCCCGGACCTGGCTCTAGGCCTGTTTGGCGGTTGTGGCTACCGCCGGAAATTTGCTGAGCAATGCGTCGACCAATTTGGAGAAACCGATGCCTTTCGACGATTTGATCATCACCACGTCGCCAGGCTTCAGCGCCGACAGAAGCACCAGTTTCAGATCCTCTGCGCCGGCGCGATACTCCGTCTCGATCTCATCAGGAAGGGTGTCGGCCAGCGCCCGCATTTCCGGGCCGGCGAGAAAGACCGTGCGCGTTTCGGTGCCGGCGATGAGATCGGCAAGGGCTGCGTGCAGCTTCGCGGAATGGTCGCCGAGTTCGAGCATGTCGCCGAGCACCGCGATGCGCCTCCCTTCGCCCGACACCGGCGTCGCATTGAGCAGCGCCATTGCAGCGCTCATCGACGCCGGATTGGCGTTGTAGCTCTCGTCGATCAGCGTGATCGGAC
Source organism: Mesorhizobium sp. M5C.F.Ca.IN.020.32.2.1 (assembly GCF_004023105.1). Lineage (NCBI taxonomy): Bacteria > Pseudomonadati > Pseudomonadota > Alphaproteobacteria > Hyphomicrobiales > Phyllobacteriaceae > Mesorhizobium > Mesorhizobium sp. M5C.F.Ca.IN.020.32.2.1. The sequence goes on from NZ_RZSX01000019.1 coordinate 12,068, forward strand.
CTTTCGGGTGACGCAGCACGTGGCGCTTGCCGCGTCCGCGTTCGGCCGAAAGATCGGCCAGCGCCGTCGCCACCCTGGCGATGTCGGCGCCGACCAGATGCGCGGCGCCCAGCACGGCCAGCACGTTCTGCACCATATGTCGGCCCGGCGCGCCAACCCTGGTGGTGATTTCCTGACCGCCAATCTTGGCGGTGATGATAGAATGATCGGCATGCAGCGCGCATTCGAGCAGTTTGAATGTCGCCCGGGCATTCTCGCCAAAGCCGTAAATGTGCTCGACGCCGGCGGCTCTTGCCATCTTGTCCAGAAGCTTCCAGCGCGGGTCGTCGCGGTTGAGAAGGACAGCACCATCCGGTTCCAACCCCTCGAAAATCTCGGCCTTGGCCCTGGCGATCTCGTCCAGATTGCGGAAGAAGCCGAGATGTGCCGCGGCGATCAGCGTGACGATGGCGACATGCGGCCGGACCATCTTGGCCAGCGGCCGGATCTCGTCGGGATGGTTCATGCCGATCTCGAACACGGCATAGTCGCAATCCACCGGCATCCGCGCCAGCGTCAGCGGGACGCCCCAGTGGTTGTTGAAAGACTGGGCCGATGCGTGCACCTTGCCGACCGCGGACAGCACATGGCGCAGCGCTTCCTTGGTGGTGGTCTTGCCCGCCGAACCGGTCACCGCGATGATCTTGGCGTTCGAGCGCGCGCGGGCGGCCAGCCCGAGCTTTTCCAGCGCGGCCAGCACGTCCTGCACGACGATCATCGGCGCGGTCAGCCGCCCGAGCGACGGCAGCTTGCCCTCGGCGACGACCAGCACGCCGGCGCCGGCCTTGATGGCGGCGGTCGCAAAATCATGGCCGTCCATCGCCTCGCCTTTGATGGCGAAGAAAGCATCGCCCGGCTCAAGGCTGCGGCTGTCGATCGAGATGCCGCTGATACCCTCCGGCATCGGGCCAAGGGGTCGTCCGCCCATACCGGCGACGAGATCCTCGGAGGTCCACAGAAAGCTCATGCGGCGCGCTCCTGAAGCGCGGCGCGGACTTCCTCATGGTCGGAAAAATGCAGCGTCTCGGCGCCGATGGTCTGGCCTTCCTCATGGCCCTTGCCGGCCACGATCAGCGTGTCGCCGGCATGGAGCATGGCGACTGCCTCGTGGATCGCCTTGCGCCGATCGCCGATCTCGATAGCGCCGGGTGCAGCGGCAAGGATCGCGGCACGGATCGTTTCAGGCACTTCCGAACGCGGATTGTCGTCGGTGACGATAACGACATCGGCGAGCCGCGTAGCGATTTCACCCATGATCGGACGCTTGCCCCGGTCGCGGTCGCCGCCACAGCCGAACACGACGATGACTCGGCCGGTGGTGAACGGCCGCACCGACGCCAGCACGTTTTCCAGCGCGTCCGGCTTGTGCGCATAATCGACATAGACCGGCGCACCATGGGATGTTGTCCCACCGAGGTCGAGCCGCCCCGGCGCGCCCTTCAATTTTTCCAACGCCATCAGGGCTTTGGCGGCTGGCGTTCCAGTAGAAATGGCGAGGCCCGCCGAAACCAGGGCATTGGCGATCTGGAAATCCCCGGCCAGCGGCAGGTCGACCTCGTGGAGAACGCCATCGACTTCCACTTCGGCACGCTGGCGGTGGCGCTCGTGCTCGACCCGCTTCAGTCTCAGGAACTCGCCGTGGCGGCCGACCGTCAGCACATCCAGTCCTGCCGCCCTCGCCGCCCGGATCGTCGGCTCCGACCACGGATCGTCGGCAAAAATGACGGCCGGCGCGCCCTTCGGCAGCAGCGCGTCGAACAGGCGCAGCTTGGCGCGATGATAGTCCTCGATTGTCGGATGATAGTCCATGTGGTCCCGGCCGAGATTGGTGAACCCGCCGGCTGCGAGCTTCACGCCGTCGAGCCGGCGCTGGTCGAGGCCGTGGCTGGAGGCTTCCATCGATGCGTGGGTGACGCCGGCATCCGCCAGTTCCCTCAGTAGCCTGTGCAGATCTACCGGGTCGGGGGTGGTCAGCGAGCCATATTCGTTGCGGCCCGGCGCCACCACGCCGGTCGTGCCTATCGAAGCAGCGGCAAACCCTGACTGCTCCCATATCTGCCTTGTGAAGGCCGCAACCGATGTCTTGCCGCTGGTACCGGTCACTGCGACCATGGTTTGCGGCTGCCTGCCGAAGTAGCGGGCGGCACTCAGCGCCAGCGCAAGGCGCGGATCGTCGACGGCGAGAACCGGCACCGGCAGTCCGGCGACGGCGCTGCCCTTGCCGGCCACGATCGCCACTGCGCCACGACTGGCGGCATCGGCGGCATAGGCCGTGCCATCGGCCTTGGTGCCAGTGAGCGCGAAGAAGACCACGCCTGGTGCTACCTGGCGGGAATCCGACGAAATCCCGGTAACCTCCGTATCGAAGGGAGCTGTCCCCTCGACAGACAGGATACCGGCTAGATCTTTCAGCTTCATCGAACCCCGTTCATAGCAACAAAATAGCGCGCAGTTGCCGGCGCGCCCCAAGAATCACTGATAGGAAACCAGCGTTGCGCCATTTTCATGGCTGAAATCTGGCTTCACGCCAAGCATGGAAGCCGAACGTCGGATAATGTTTGCAGCCATGACACCAGCATTCGAGGCGGCCGTTGCACCCATGCCGGGTTTTTCCGGCTTCGGCTCGTCGGCGATCGTAAGCACGATATATTGCGGATCGTCCATCGGGAAAGCCGCGACGAAGGCGTTGAAATTCTTGTCCTTTGAGTAGCGGCCGTTGACAACCTTCTCTGCCGTTCCGGTCTTGCCGCCGACGCGATAACCAGGAACCCTGGCGTTCCTGCCTGAGCCTTTCTCGGCGTTCAGCGCGTAGAGATAGCGCATGCTCTCGGAGGTCTTGTCGCTGACAACTTTCTTGGCCACCGACATCGCCGGTTCCTGCGCGCGCCTCAGGAATGTCGGCTGGATCAGATAGCCGCCGTTTACCAGCGCGGCACAGCCGACCGCCGTCTGCAGCGGCGTCGTCGACACGCCGTGACCGAAGGCGATGGTGATCGAATGGACCTGTTTCCAGACTTTGGGCTCGGTCGGGCGGGCGACTTCAGGCAGTTCCGTCTGCATCTTCTCGAGGATGCCCAGGCGATGCAGGAATTCGCGGTGCCCCTCGATGCCAACCGCTTCGGCTTCCTTGGCCGAACCGATATTGGACGAATAGATGAACACTTCGGGCACCGACAGCACCCGGGCCTTGCCATGAAAATCATGGATGGTCTGGCGGCCGATCCTGATCGGGCGCGAAGCGTCGAAACGGCTTTCCAGCGTCACTTTGCCGGAATCGAGCGCCATGGCGGTGGTAAAGCTCTTCAAGGTCGAACCCATTTCGTAAAGGCCGGCCGACATGCGGTTCAAGCGGTCCTTGTCCTGCGCATTGTACGGGTTGTTGGGATCGAAATCCGGAACCGAGGCCATCGCCATCACTTCGCCGGTCTTGATGTTGAGAACGACGGCGCCCGCTGCGATTGCGCGGTATTTCTCCATGCCGGCGGCGACCTCGTCACGCACGATATGCTGGACGCGCAGGTCGATCGAGAGCTGCACCGGCTTCAGGTCCTTGGCCACCGCAAGTCCCGACGCCTGAAGGTCGCTCAGCCCCTGTTCGTCGATGTATTTCTCCATGCCGGAGATGCCCTGATTGTCGATGTTGGTAAGCCCGACGATGTAGGACGAGGTTTCGCCGGCCGGATAGAAGCGGCGCTTTTCGGTGCGGAAGCCGAAGCCGGGAATGCCGAGCTGCATGATATCCGATTGCTGCTTGGGCGTCAGTTGCCGCTGCAGCCAGACGAAGCCGGCGCCGCTCTTCAGCTTATGGTAGGTCTGTTCGTAGTCGATTTCGGGAAGCACCGTCGCCAGCTTTTCGATCGCCTCGTCGGCGTCGACAATGCGGCGCGGTTCGGCAAACAGCGACGCCGTCTTGATGTCCGTCGCCAGAACTTCGCCGTTGCGGTCGACGATATCGGGCCGAGACGCCGTCACCCGGCTCTGCGGACCGCCGGACAGGTCGGGGTTCTGGAAACCCAGATAGACCAGCCGCCCGGTGATGATCGAATAGATGCCGAAGAACACCGCCATCGTCATCACGATGCGGGTCCTGCCCTTGCCGCCGGTCGCTTTGCGGGCGCCTTCGACCACAATCGATCCGTCTTCCGACTTGGCGGGGCGCTTCAGCAGTCTGGCGATCAATGGAAGTCTGGGAATCATTGGACGATGCCTCCGGTGACCACAGGGTCCTTGCCACCCAAGGGTCCTTTGCCAGAATTGTCAGCCATGCCACCCAGTCGCTCGGACGAAAGGTCCTCGATGGTGAGGGGTTTTGCCGGCAGATCGTCCAGCCCGATGATCTGGCGGGCGCTGACCGGCTCGAGCTCGAGTTGCGATCTATAGATCTCGGCCAGCTTTTGCAGGCGCGACGGCTGGGTCAGCAGGCTCCAGTCCGCCTTCAGGAGATCGATCGTATCCTCCTCGTAGCGGATCTGCGCCTGGATCTTGTGCACCGCCGCCAATTGTTCTTCGGCCTCGCGCTTGGTCTTGTAGGTCAAGGCCGCAGCCGAAACCATGACGGCGATCAGGACTATGTCGCTGGTACGAAACACGTGCTCACCTCTCTCCCGGCCGATTGACGCCGGGAAGTTTTGGCTCAGGAAGCTTTGGAAGCCCGAAAATCGAAAAGTCGCCGGTGCGCGGCGGTGCGTCGGTGCGGATCGCAGCGCGCAGCCTTGCCGAGCGCGCCCGCGGATTGGCTGATATCTCGGCTTCATCAGGCGTCACGCCGCTGCCCACCTTTTTGAAGGTGGCGCTGCGCGCCTGCGCCTCGGGCAGGTGCCGCGATCCGGATGCCGCATCGGCGCGATCAGCGATGAAGCGTTTGACGATACGGTCTTCCAGGGAGTGGAACGTCACGACGGCCAGCCGCCCGCCCGGTTTCAGCACGCGTTCAGCCGCAAACAGCGCTTTGGCCAGTTCGCCGAGTTCGTCGTTGACGAAAATGCGCAGCGCCTGGAAGACGCGGGTCGCCGGATGGATCTTGTCCTTCGGCGCGCGGCCGACATGCGTCTCGATGGCATCGGCAAGGTCGAGCGTGCGCTCGAACGCATGTTTTTCGCGACGGCTTTCGATCATGCGGGCGATGCGGCCGGCATGGCGCTCTTCGCCAAGGAACCCGAAGATGCGGGCAAGGTCGCCCACTTTGAAGCTGTTGACGACATTGGCGGCGCTGAGACCAGCCTGGGCCATGCGCATATCGAGCGGTCCGTCGGCCCGGAACGAAAAACCGCGCTCCGCCTGGTCGATCTGCATGGATGAGATGCCGATGTCGAGCACGACACCCTCGGCGCTTTCGACATGCTCGTCCAACGTCGAGAATGACGCCTGAACAAGCCGGAGCCTGCCGCCCGATTGTTGTTCGAGGGCACGACCGGTAGCAATCGCATCCGGATCGCGGTCGATGGCGACGACCGAGGCGCCGCATGCCAGGATGGCTTTGGTGTAGCCGCCGGCGCCGAAGGTGCCGTCGACGATCACCTCGCCCGCTTTAGGCGAAAGCGCCTCCAGCACTTCGGCAAGGAGGACCGGAATG